>JAJRVM010000200.1 GCA_024277285.1 Planctomycetota bacterium | reverse complement strand
GGCGCGTCTCCTAGGTATCGATCCGCAGCAACTCGATGCCGAAACGCCGCTATTGGACCTCGGGCTCGATTCACTGATGGCCGTGGAAATGCGAAATTGGGTCGAGAGCCAAACGGGCGTCGACCTGCCGGTTTCCGAACTAGTGCGCAGTCCCGGACTTGTCCGTTTGGCCGACCTCGTCTGCTCCCAGGTCGCACCGTCGGGCGTCCCACTGACGCGTGACACGACCGAACCCGCTGTGTCGGCACTTGGCGGTCCCGATCCGCGTTCCGAGCCAGAACACCTATTGAGCCACCTCGATCACATGTCCGACGGCGAGGTAGACGCGCTGTTAACCAACTTGCTTGAGAAAGAACGGAACGAGCAACAGGGACCTACCCCGATTGCCCGAAACGAGTTGTGACAAGTCGATCGCCTATCCGGCAGAAACTCAAGTGCGCATCGCCGGCGCTGCGTGCGACAACTGGGCGGGCGCAACCCGCATGACGCGAATGACTCCAATAAACCATTCCCAACCACGTGAACGGCCCGATGCCTGAGATGTCACAATCCCTTGAAGGACTCTCACCGACCGAGAAACGCATGCTGCTGGCGCAACTGCTGCAGAAGCAGGTCGCAGGTGGCCGTGTTTTCCCGACGTCACAAGGGGTTTTCCCGACGTCACACGGGCAAAAAGGACTTTGGTTGTTGCATCAGCTGGAGCCGGACAATCCAGCCTATAACATCGCGTATCCGTCGCGTCTGCGATCACAACTGGATGTCGACGTGTTGAGGCAGACCGTCGCCACGCTGATTCAGCGCCACGCCAGCCTGCGCACGACGTTTGCCGAACGTGGTGGCGAACTCGTACAGTGCGTACAAACGTCAATGCCAGTGACGGTCAAGCAGATCGACGCCGGGGACTGGAGTGATGCCGAACTGCAATCGCGTCTCACCCATGCGGCCACGCTGCCGTTCTCACTGGAAGACGGCCCGTTAATACGATTCGACTTATTTTCCCGCGCCCCTGATGACCATGTTTTCCTGGCGGTGGTGCACCATATTGCCGTCGACTTCTGGTCGCTCGTGGTGCTAATCAACGAGTTCGATGAAATCTACACCGCACTCCGCGCCAAACGAACGCCTCGTTTGCCGTTGATTTCGCGAAGTTATGCCGACTTTGTACAATGGCAAACGCGTCTGCTGGAAGGCGAACAAGGCCAGCAACTTGCCGCATATTGGCAACAGCAGCTTGCCGGCGCGGCGCCGGTGTTGGAGCTACCCACCGATCGACCGCGTCCGGCCCATTTTTCATATCGAGCAGGAGTTGTTCCTTGCCGGCTGCCGCGCGATGTCACTCTGGGTGTGAAGGACCTGGCAGCAAGAGAAAAAGTAACGCCTTATGCCGTGTTGATGGCAGCCTATCAGGTCCTCTTGAGTCACCATTCAGGACAACGGGACTTCCTGGTCGGCTCGCCGTTCGTCGGGAGAAGTCGTCCCGGTTTCGAGGCGACAGTCGGCTATTTTGTGAATATGCTACCAATTCGAGCCCAGCTGGAAGGTGATCCAACATTCCAGCAACTGTTGCACCAGGTAGGGGCGACCGCACTCGATGCTCTAGGGCATCAAGACTACCCCTACCCGCTGATTGTTAACCAGTGCCACGTGCACCAAGACCCGAGCCGTCCGCCGTTAGTGCAAGCGTCTTTCACCTTGGAACGGTCGCATCGCCAGGAACAGGTTGGCCGCGGCCAGTTCCTATTCCCAGACGCTCATGGAAGGCTCGATGGTGGCGATGGGCTGGACGAAGAGCCGTTCTACGTCGAACAACAAGCGTGCCGCCACGAGCTGGAATTGGTACTCGAACAGTCTTGCGGTTCGCTCAATGGCCTGCTCTGTTATTGCGCAGACTTGTTCGATGAATCGATGATGGTGTTGTTGATGCAGCGTTATGAAACATTGCTGCGCAGCGCCGTAAATCATCCGCAACGCCGCCTATCACAACTCGAATGGTTTTCGGAGAATGAGAAAGCTCAAGTCGTGCGTGAGTGGAACGACACGAACGCGGCGTTTCCCAATTCCCCTTGCCTTCACCATCTGTTCCAGCAACAGGCAATGCGAACTCCTGATGCCGTCGCAGTCACGTTTGAAGACCGCGAGTACTCGTACAGCGAACTGGATGCTTGGGCAGAGCGATTGGCTCGCCAGCTTATAACGCGAGGGATAAGAAGAGGCAACTTCGTTGCACTCTGCCTTGATCGATCACCTGACTTCATCGCCACGATACTCGCGATTCTAAAGACCGGTGCCGTTTGCGTCCCGCTCGATCCGAACACTCCGGAGGGACGCTTGCAAGTGATCCTGGCGGATGTCGATCCTGTGGCCGTGATTGTGCCGGCGGGGCAAGCGTCTGGCGTGCAAGCGGGCACCAATTCAATCGTCATCTCGCTGCCAGATCTGACGCACTCTGATAGCGAAGAGCGCGGTGATCGTCGCCCCCTCGATGGTCCGACCTCTCCCGATGACTTGGCCTATGTGATTTATACGTCCGGCTCAACAGGCCAACCGAAAGGCGTCATGGTTTCGCACCGGGCCATTTGCAACACGCTGCAATGGCGCGCACGCGATTTGCCCGTTGACGCTTCCGATTGTGTCTTAATGGCACTGCCCTGTTTCTTTGACGCGTCACTTTGCATTTCCTTCGCGACGCTCACACAAGGCGCCACGCTGGCACTCGTTCCTCCGGGCGAGGAGCTAAATCCCACCTCGATGCTGGAAATGGTTGCCGAGCGGAACGTCACCGTCTTGCCAGCAACGCCCCGGCTGCTGAGCCTGCTGATCGAACACCCGCAATCGGCACGGTTGCTCGAAAGTGTGCGCCAAGTCCAAACCGGTGGTGAAGTGTTGTCAACGACACTATGCAACCAGGTCGTGAACCAATTGAAAGTGCCATTGGTCAATCTATACGGCCCCACGGAAGCGGCGGCCGAGGCGACCTATTGGGTCTGTCACCCTGGCGACCGGCCGGCACGAGTGGCCATCGGTCGGCCCATCGCCAATGTTCGGACTTTTGTGCTCGACGCAAGCCGGCAACCCGTCCCTCTTGGTGTGCCCGGCGAGTTGTATATCGGCGGTGCCGGACTGGCGCGTGGGTACTTGAATGATCCGCAGCGAACGGCCGAGTCTTTCCTGCCTTGCCCGCTGAGTGACGATCCGAATCAACGTCTCTACCGAACCGGCGATCGATGTCGCTGG
>JAJRVM010000199.1 GCA_024277285.1 Planctomycetota bacterium | reverse complement strand
GTGGTGCTCGACTTCGTCGATCCCGACGGCAGCGGCACGCAGCCGATGACGCTTGCCAAGCGTTATCTGTACGGTGAGGCAGTCGATCAGATCCTGGCTCAGGAGGACGTAACCAAAACACTCGGCGACGCCTCGCGCACGCTCTGGCCGCTGGTCGACAACCTGGGCAGCGTCCGCGACCTGGCCAAGCAGGACGGCACGATCGCCGCGCACTACATCTACGACACGTACGGCAACGTCACCAGCGGCGACACTTCGCTGACCCGTTACCTGTTCACCAGCCGCGAGCTCGACACCGCCACCGACCTGCAATACAACCGCGCCCGTTGGTATGATGCAGAGACCGGACGCTGGATCAGCGAGGATCCGCTCGGGTTTGCCGCTGGTGATGCGAATGTTGGAAGGTATGTGGGCAATGGAGTCACCCTGATGACGGACCCGACGGGCCTGCTGAGGATCAAAATTGGAGGATCTGTATTCTACGTCCACCCGAACGACCGCGACCCCTTTCCGTCCGATCCACACGCCCACATTGATGGCCCTAGAAGTCCGGTCAAACTTAATATAGACACAGGGGAGACATTCCACGGCACAGCGCCGACAGGGAGAAGAATAGGAAGGAAAGCTCTGGGAACACTTCGGGAGCGGCTACGTGGGGCAGGCCTACTCGGAGCGGCATTGGTTATTGTGCTCGAAACGCCTGACATTGTGCAAGCTGCTGAAACCGGCGGCGCGACTGGGGTCGTTTCGCATGCTGGTGACTTGGCCGTCCAGGCGGTTATTTCGACGAGTGAGGCTGCAGCCGTGGGTGGGGTAATTGTCGGTGGCGCCGGGGCGGCGGGCACCAGTGTGACGATTGGAGGGGTGGCGGCTACGGGGGCAGCTGGTGCAACCGCTGTGGGCGGAGCCGCAATTGCAGCTGGCGGTGTAGGATACGGAATTGGATACGGAATCGGAAGCATCCCAATTGGAGGGGATTCCATTCACGAACACCTTGGCAATGCGATGTATTCTCTTTGGACGTGGGTTGCCAACTAGTGAGACGGTGATGCGGAAGAAAAGCCATCGAGAAGAAAAAGTGACACCGCCGCGCATTCCGAAGAGTTGCACATGCCCGGTGTGCGCAAGACAAATCCGGTGTGGCGTAGCGTACTTTTCTTTTGGCGCTGTGGTTGATTTGGAGCGTTTGGAAAAGACCCAGACTAGCAATTTCCCAATGGAGGGATTTTGTGATATTGGTTTTCATGGCATCGATCCTGACATGAAGGATTCTGCGAATTACTGCGTAGCCGACGGAATAGATGGCGGGCAACTCGACATCTCCTTCTGTTCGCTAGAATGCTTGAGGAAATGGTTTTGCGATATCGTCGATTACCTTGAACAGGAACGACGACTGGATGATTCAACAGAAGAAATGTGAGTTGTGACTTCCTTGCGTGTGCCGGGCTGAATTGCGGTCGTAGTTTCGACCGAATTATGACTGTATGGATTTGGGGGGTAAAAACGGGGTTGTACCGAATTGCTGAGAATTTTGGAGAAGTCGGCGTCGACGGCGCCGACCTGGCGGCTGTTGATATCAGCGCGGTATCCGATGTCGCACCGATCGTTTTTTGATGTGAGACAAAGGTTTGACGCCTGCCTCCGTTTTGGCAGGGTGGGCAACCCTGAAAGTTACGTAGCGTTCCAAAACGGAGGCAGGCGTCAATGGCCTTCTAAACCTGATTGGCCAGCAGCGAACAAGTGGATTGATAGTTTTCCGAAAAAGTCCATTGATAGTGTGATAATTTCAGGTCATGGAAACGTGGGATTCGTCGGGAGTATTGATCGTACGGGTATCAGCACACCTGGATCTCCGGTCCTGGTATTCATTGGCAAGCTATCGAAGAGACTGACTTCTGATTGTCAGATAACGATCCGAGCCTGTAATGTCGCGAATGGCTCAACAGGGCAAAAATTTATTCAAGACCTCGCAGACTTGACGGGAGCTGAGGTGCACGCCTTTGATGGCACCTACGGCGTCACACCGGGCGGACAAGAGTGGGTTGCCAAGCCGGGTGAACCAAAACCAATAAAAGGAAAAGACTACGGGAGACCGCTTGTCGATCCCGGGAACAAATAATCGGCGGTTAGAGATGGCGGCGCGAGGTCTCGGTTCGGAAATCACGCTCCCACTTTTCACACTCAAGAAATGGCTGAGGTTGTCATGATGGACATAGACGAATTTCCGCCTTGAGATCATCCTAACGGATTGCCATCACTCACACACACTGATGGGAAACGGCTTGCAACGCCGAAGCATATTGCATCGACTCGCGATTGGCGAACAAGGTTGACTTTTCATGGTACCAGACAACGATAGGCATAAGAGACGCACCGGTACCTGGAGTCCAGAGATACACGTCTTTTGGATAGCGTTCTTTCTTGTGTGCGTGCCGTACATATTGACTGCCGTGCTTGTGGCTCGGGATCACTTGTGCATCGTGACGCTTCCGGACCGGTTGGGCATGCTGGTTGTGGATATTCAGGTAGTCTGGATGTTTGTCGGAGGCGGGATCGCCACGTTACTCGCCCTGGCCGACTGGGGCCTGTCGGTATGGAAGTGTAAGCGACACCTATTCAGCCGCATTGCTTGTCGCAGTTTTGTTGTCATCTTCATGGCCATCGTCGCGTTTCCGGCGATCTACGTGGGACATTTCGTTTTTAGGGCTCCTGTCCACAACGTTCACGATGCCATACGTCTCCACCGCACTGTGGAATTGGAGAACTACTTGCGAAAAGATCCCACACTTGTTCATAAGCACTTCGAGTCGGGTGAAACGTTGCTGCATCACAAGTATTTAAGTTCATGCACGGCTAAAGTCTTGATTTCGCGTGGGGCTGAGGTAAATGCACGGGATTATCTGGGATGTACTCCGCTGCATCACGCGGCGTCCGCCGACAACCCTGTGCTGATTCAAACCTTGATATCGGAGGGAGCGGTGGTCGACGTGACAAGTGACGATGGCAGCACGCCGCTGCACGTTGCTGCTGAGTTGTGTCCAGCGAACGTTGCTGTCCTTCTCGAGGAAGGCGCGATTCCTGATTTGAAGAATAACAGGGGGCAAACGCCACTCGATATTGCAGAGACGCATGTTGAGACTGTTGACGGAAGCCTCAGGCGAAGCTTCGCCCATGCCATTCACTTACTTAGGACACAATGCCCAGAGCGGAAGTAGCAGAAGAGACGGAAAAGGGGAGTAGTGCATTTGTTGTGGCGAGTCAGCGAATAGGGACAAGGGACTAGAGCGCTTCGCGTGGGGTCGGGCCCGGTTTTGGGTTTACGGAAGGGCATGTGGTCGAAATGAGGGAGGGTACGTTTGCGGTCTCATTCGATGGTCAAAGTGCGGCACCGCTGGCCTACAACGCCACGGCCACGCAGGTGGCGGCGGCGCTCGAGGCGTTGGGCAGCGTGGATGATGTGACCGTGACCGGTAACGGCGGTGGACCTTGGACCGTGACGTTTGGCGGCACGCAAAGTGGTACGAATGTGTCGCGCATGGACGGCGATGCCTCTAACAAAAACGGAGACACACAGAATTCTGACCACGCGTGTGGTTCATGGGCGGCTCATCTGGGGGGCGATTGACGAGAGCAGCGGGCTGAGTGACACGTCGCGTGGCCTGCGGCTTGGCCAACTACGACGGAGTGTCTCGTGACAGTCGGACAGAACGTGTATAATAGACTAGACTTTGAGCTGCTCCTGCGCTTGACAGCGCACGGTCGACCTTCAAACGGAAACGTGTCATGAACGAAAGCGATCTGCTGAAACGAATCACCGTTAATCCGAAGATCTTCGGAGGCAAGCCGATCATCCGGGGGCATCGCTTGGCCGTCGAGCATGTGCTCGGGATGCTGGCCGCGGGCGACACGTCGGAAACGATTTGTGAAGGTTATCCGTGGCTTGAACCAGAGGACATTCAGGCGTGTCTCCTGTATGCACAGCGAGTGGTTGGGCAGGAACGCGTTGAGCCGCTGTTTGTTGGGAACTCCGATTCGTGAGGATTCTGCTCGATTCGTGCGTCTGGGGTGGAAGCGTCTCGGCATTGGGAAACGCTGGGCATGATGTCGAGTGGACGGGTGCGTGGCCGAAAGATCCGGGTGATGAAGACATTCTGGCGTATGCGCACAAGGAAAGCCGAGTCCTGGTGACGTTGGACAAGGACTTTGGTGAATTGGCCGTTCTCCGCCAGCAGCCGCATTGCGGAATCGTACGCCTCGTCGGCTTTTCTTCCCGAAAGCAGGCACCCATCTGCCATAACGTCCTTGAGCCTTGACTCAAGGTTTGGGATCGGCTGGCCGTCACGAATGTGCGTGCGGCCGGTGAACACCCAGGAAAAATCATTGACCATGGCGATCGTGGTTCGTCGTTCGTGTTCGTTGGTGTAGAACATCGCGTGCATCTTTGGTGGGCCGCCGTGAACGGTTACGCCGTCGCGATCGGCTTCTTCACCCGATTCAGAATCACTGCGAGTGGGAGCACCAGGATCATCGACTGCCATAAACTTGGCGGTCGCCATGACGGCGTAGGCATCCGCGCGATACTGGACCAGCGTCCCGGCATAGACATCCAAGAGCACACTGTAGACCTGCCCGGCGCGGATCGTCTGCACCACTTCGCATGCCCCCGCCACCGCATTCTGGCCACGAAGAAACTTTTTTCTGACCACATAACGCAGGCAGCAAACGTCGCCCAGCACCAACGGCTCGATCTCGCCGTCAATCGCCTTGAGCCTCTTGTCACTCATGCGTTGTTTCACCATCGCGATATAGGCCAGCAGATTTGTCTTGCTCAGATCGCGCGGTTCGTCCGCTTCGGCAGCGCGTGATTGGACCGTGATTCGAGGTAACTGCAGACGGTGATTCTTGTCGAACCGGAAACGGACAACGTAGTTCACCGAACGCGGTGCCGCATGCCAATCGACGGGCGGAGCTGCCTGCAGACGCCCCTCGTCCAGCACGGGAAGATAGTTGCCGATCGCACTCAGCTCGTCGACCGTGTAAGCCGGAATCTGCGCCGAGTCAGCTGACGGTGATTCCGTTTGTTGCGAAAGCGGCCGCTGCGAAGAGGGCGGCGCAGGCGACTGTGTGGAGGGATCGGGCGCCGAGCCTGACTCCTGACGACAACCACCCAGCAAGAGCAGCGCGACGAGAAGGATGCAAGAAAAGCGAGTTCGACAATGAAAACGTGCCATCGCTGCACTCCCACCTAGCGTGCCGCACCGCCAGCACGGCGTCCATCCGTCCGAAGTGCCTCGCCACTGAACGTGTTCAAACCGGAGCTTCAAACTACATCCGGCCACCAAACGCAGCTCGACTATCGGGTCGCCACACGTATCGGGTCGGCACACGGAGAACGTGGCGCGAAGAACTGGAACCACTCTACTCTTCGATGATCTCTTTGACCTTCTGCACGAAGTGCAGAGCCTTGCCCGACTGGCTCAGAGCATCAGCTTTGGCCTGGGCCGCCTTCTTCTGGTCAAACTCAAACATTGCCACCCGTTTGAGGGACTGATTAAACACACCCCAGAAGACCTTTTTGCGCACGTCGATCGGTTCTTTCGACCGCGACGTTCGCTTGGCGGCTTTCTTTTTCTTCTTTTTCTTGACCTCAGCCCTTTCGGCGGCCTCGGCTTCTTCACGTAATACTTTACGATTTACAACTTTGCGCGCCATTTCTTCTCGCAGTGCTCGGGACGGCGGTTGGTATTTTACAACATCTTACCCGATTCCCCGGTCAATCGCCAGTTGGGCTAGTCAGGATACCTGGCCAGGCTCAGCCGAGTGGCTCTAGCGGCTGCATATACAGCGTAACGGCGACAGGCCGTTATCGGGAGACTCAACACGCAACGCCGCCAAGGCTCGAGCAAGTTCGATCTGCCCGAACTACGAGGGAGGCTGGGCACCTGTCTCCTTGAGATACGTCGCGCGCAGCGCCGCATATGCTTCGGGCGTCGGCAACTCGCCCTCGATCATCCCTTGCGCGGCGGCCGCCACGAACAGCCGTGTCAAAAACGGCCGGCACCAGCCGCACCCCGTGCCGGCCCCAAAACACTCCGCCAACTGCCCGACGCGCTGCGGCTGTTCGATTCGAATAAAATTCACGACCTTTCGTTTGCTCACATGAAAACAAAGGCATAATTCGTCGTCGAGTTCCATATTACGATCCACGCCCTCTTTCCGGCTCTCGAACCGCTGTTGGGTAGGCCGACCTGTGTAGCTCCGATCCGGGCCCGCATGGCGGAAGCCTGTTCGCCAGCCGGCCATCCGCCGGCTCAGACAGCCTCTCTGCGTTGCGGAAACCCGGTCGCCAACAGCAAGGCAGCATGACAGGCGACGTCAAACCCATCCAAATCAAGCGCCTCGGTCACCATGTGCGGATTCATTTGGCCACAACCTAACGTCACCGTGGGAATGCCATGCCGCGTGGTCCAATTGGCATCCACACCGCCATTGGCGACGGCGCGCGTAGGATTCCGCCCTGCCGCTTCGACCGCCGCCTCGGCGGCCAACACGCAAGGTTCATCGTCAGCCAACAAAAAAGCCTCGTAGTCATTGGTCGGCGAAAACTGAATGCTGCCCTTGGTTCCTGCAGCATTCTTGACATTTTTCGCGGCGCGTTGAAAGGCCTTCTTCATTTCGGTCACGATGCGGTCACGAAACGCCGGATCGTGACTGCGTGCCTCGGCGCGCAAGATCACGCGGTCCGTCACGACGTTCGTCGCTTCACCACCGCGAAACACGCCGATGTTGCTCGTCCCCTCTTTGCGTCCCTGTTGGACCAGCCCAAGCCAGCCGTTCTGCTGCAAATCCGCGATGGCCATGCTAGCAATCGTAATGGCACTCACACCCCACTCGGGCGCCACGCCAGCATGGCTAGCCACCCCCATCACTTCAATCACGATCCGACATCCGCCCGTGGCTCCCACGGTCAACTTCTCCGGAGCGCCGCCATCCCAGTTGAACGCCAAACGGGGATTGCCAAGCGCCTTCGGATTGACCAAACGGGAACCATGCAAGCCAATCTCCTCCTGCACGAACCAACAAAAAGTCAGCGGTGGATGCGGTAGGCCGCGCTGCAAGATCTCGACGGCCGCCGTCAACGTCGTGGCCACACCCGCACGGTCATCCGCCCCCAACCCGGTCGCCGGATCGGCGGAACGGACGATCCGCTTGCGCACCTGGGGGCGAGCGCCGACACAAATCGGCACGGTGTCCATATGAGCGCTGAACATGCGGCGGGGACCACGAAACGTGCCCGGCAACTTCAGGATCACATTGCCCGTCTCGCCCTTGATCGGCGTATGTCGATGCACCTTGTCGCGACGGATCATCGATGCCTTGGCCCCTGCATCGAGCAACGCACGTTCGATCAGATCCGCCACAGCGCCTTCGCCACCACTCTTGCCAGGAATCGCCAACAGTTCGAGCACTAGTCGGGTCGCGCGTTTCGCGTCTGGCACCGGCCCGATAGCCGGCTGCGTCCCCGCAGTGCTTCGGAGCGCACTGCTTCGGGACCTTGTTGTCCGCTTCGTCGCTGTACGCTTCGCCGTAACGCCCGTTGAAGTTACCCGAGATGGAGTCGGATTGCTTTTTGTTTGCGAACGCGTGGTTGGTGCGCGCTTTCGGATCGTCTTACGTTTGGCCATATTCATTTCTTCTCCCGCGCCAATTCCTGCTTGATCAGCAAGGGGCGCAACACACCTCGTACCTTTTCGTAGCCCGCCCGATTCAAGTGCAAATCATCGTCTCGAAACAACTCGCGGCGCACGTTACCCTCTTTGTCGAGCAACGCAGCGGCGATATCGACATAAGTCAACCGCTCGTCTTTCACACATTCGTGGGCAATCAACCGATTGGCTTTTTGCATGACAGGCCACATTTCCCAGCGACGGTGGCTCGGCTTGATCGCCAAGAAATAGATCCGCGTTTTCGGCAACTTTCCATGCACTTTGCGGACGAATGCGTTAAACGTATCTCGAATCTCTTGCGCACCGACACCTTGTGCAACATCATTGTCCCCTTCATAGACCACAATCGCGCGCGGCCGGTAAGGAATCACAATCCGGTCGGCAAAGTAGAGCAGGTCATGCATCGTACTGCCTCCGAAACCTCGTGCCACGATGGTCAGCGGAGCCAGATCTTCGTGGATCTTCGCGTGCCACATAAGCATCGTAGAACTGCCTGTGCAGAGCACCGCGTCATTGGGCGGAGCGTGCCGGGCATCGCGTGATTCGAACGCCTCGATCGCTTTCTCGAAACGTGTCGGATCCGCGTACTTGGAAGCCTTGGTGGGCGGGCCTTGCGCAGCCACTCGGCCGCTAAGCAGCACGATCGTGGCAATGCACGCTATTAGGATGTGAATTGTCAATACGCGTCGTGACGTAGCCATGTGCAAGGCATCCTCATCATTCGAGAAATCAAAAACGTCGGTCCCGTGCATCCTGCCAAGCAGCGCAGCCGCCAAGCAGGTCGTTACGAACACCAGCGACTCCCAACGCAACGGCGCTCGACGCCGCACCGCGGCAGCCCGAGCCAACGGTCCCATGAACAGAATAGCAGATCGGCTGCTTCGAAGCACGTGCCGCAATCATGCGATTGCTGACCAGTTCGAGCGAAGAGGGTTTTTGCCCACCGAGCAATGCGCGCAGGATTTCATGCAGGCGACCCGGGCCGCCACGTTTCGCGTTCGATGCAAGCGAGTGGGAATGGTCTTCACGCAGCGCGGTTCGAGGCCTGGGCGGCGGTCGACGGCACCTCGCAGGGTGCAAGATGGTCGAGAATATAGCCAGCCGCGGTGCGCGTCGCGCCGGTTTCACAGAACTGCGAACGCAGTGCAACCAGTTGGTCCACGCGGCGACGATACTCGGCCGCGTCGGTCAACCATTGGACCACATGCGTTGCCAACTGGCTCGATTTGTCACTGGCAGTGGGGTATTCGGGAAACGGCACCAACTCCGCGCCCGGTTGGCTTGGATCGTACGGCACATGCGACATGTCGAAGCGGTCTTCACACGCCAGTAGATTGACCAATGTCATGTACTTGACGCGCAACATGAAGGTCTTCGCGAAATAGTACATGCGGCGGTTCAACCGATAATGGATCACCGACGGTTTGGCATAGTACATCAACTCGAGCGACACCGAGCCACTACAAGCCATACAACAGTGCCCAAGCTGAATCAGTTCGCTGGTCCGATCCACAAAGATCTCGACCTTCAGCGGCAAATCGGCGACCATGGAACGTGCCATTTCCGCCTGCTGCTCGTTAAAGCTGGCAATGGCAAACCGCGTATCGGGCACCTGCGTGGCAATCTGCTGCGCCGCCTTCAGAAAACAGGGCAAGTTCCCTTTGACCTCTTGCACGCGCGAACCGGGCAGAATCGTTACCAGACGGCCCCTATCCGTTGGTGCATGCCGACTCAGAAAATCGCGGTCCGACTCGTAGTTCGACAACTCGTCATAGTAAGGATGTCCGACGTAGCGCGCGTTGCAATCACGCTGCTGATACCATGTGGCTTCAAAGGGTAGTTTGCAAAGCAGATGGTCAACGAGTCGACGCATCTTGTGAATTCGCCAACCGCCCCACGCCCACATCTGCGGCGCGCCATAATAGAAAACGGGAATACCGTGCTTCTTGGCCTTGCGCGCCACCCACCAATTGAATCCAGGGTAGTCGATCAGCACGACCGCATCCGGTCGCTCCCGCTCAAGATATTCGTCAGCTCGTTGCAACAGCTTCCAAAATTTGCCGATATTCAATGCCGCCTGCACAATCCACATCACGGCCAACTGCGTCAGGTCCTCGAGCAACGTCATTCCGGCGTCGCGCATACGCGGCCCGCCAAAACCGACCACCTGAATGTCCGGTTCCTTCTGCTTCAGCATACGAATCAAATTGGCGCCGTGCAGATCACCACTAGGCTCGCCGACCGAAAAAAATACCGTCCGCGGCCCAGCGGTTTGAAGTGCATGGGATTGGAATGGAGAGGATTGAGGCGACATGGTTCGTGGTCCGTCCTTGGAGGATTCCATGATGTCGGTGGCGGGATCTGTTCGTCCTGGCGGCGGCTGTTGGCAATAGCGTTTGCAAGCCAGAGCCGCCCAGTTGGTCGGGCCCAGTTGGTTAGGCTGACTCTTGCCAGCCGTTTTGTGGCGGCACAACCGGAGTTATTTTCGTTCGATGCTCGTCAAAACTTAGCGTCTCGCAAGGTGCGTTGATGTTCGCGGTGCTCGCGTCCAACACTTCAATCCGCTCGGGTTGATTCCAACGCTGTTTGAACCACCACGCCGCAAGCAGATCAAACGGATGAGGAAAACCATCCGACAAGGCAACGCTGCGCCCCCGGGTCGGGATCGTTACCTCCCCGACACGATAGCCGCGCGCCGCCACTAACGTAGCCAGATATCGGTACATGCCGCGAGGCATTTGCACGCCAGCAATCGCTTCGCGTCGCGCTGCCCAAACCAGGCACTCGGGATCGCGCACTTCCAGCCCCAACAAGAACCAACGCGGAATTCGCTTCAACCGGTGTATCGTTTTCCGAATCCCATGCCCGGAAGGACGCCCCACGACCAAATCGGAACGGACCAACGCATCCAACAGCAACTCGATCAACTTCGGCGTGCACAGGTCACCTGCCGGCAACGTCACAATGTAATCGCCTGTGGCCGCCGCCAATCCCGCCGTCAACGCCGCACTCAACCCACAGGCCGGGCTCAGCGTAACGAGGCGTACACGTGGCGCTGCGCCGACCAGGGACTCCAAAACCTCAAGCGACGGCGACAGGGAAGCGTCGTCGATCACGATCACCTCATGGTCCAACGAGATCTCTTCCAGGGTACGACACACCTCTGGCAATTGCGCTGCTACTGCGTTGCCAGCGTCGCGCTGGGGAATCAAAACTGATATCCGGGCCATTCCTGACCTCTCCCATCCAGATGGGTAACCTGCCACCACTCTGTTTCGCCCCGCTGGACAGTGATTCTTGCCCAATTAACACGCTTTCGCACCGTAGCAGCGTCGGGACCAATCCGGCGTGGGGAGTATGGCAAAACGAGCCCTTTGAGCCTAGATCAGTTTTTTTCGGGGCAGCACATCCAACCACCGGATGGCGTCAGCTCCAGCGCCCAAAAAAAAGACGCTTGCACCCGGCAAGCGCCCCTTGGACAGACTCCATCAACTCACCACGCGTGAGCGTTGGCAAGCCATGGTCAAAATGGGTGAAACCCGTTCTACGGCTGAGTCAAGATACGAGCCGGGTCTTGCGTAACAGCGGCCAACATCGGCAGGTAGCTGGCCATGGCAGTCACAATCGGCGCACCCACCACGGTCAACAGCAGCAGCGTCGAGGATGGGCTCAACCTGGCAAGACCAAGCGATTCGGATGAGGCACCACTCGCAGCAGCCGCGAAAGCGACCACGCAGACAAGACAGGCCACCAAGCCTCCCAAGAATCCGACCAACAGCGATTTGATCAGGAACAATGACGCGATCTGGCCGGTTCGCTTCCCCAGTGCGCGCAAGAGCCCAATCTCCGAACGCCGTTCGCGAACATTCAACCAGGTCATCAGCCCGACGACCAGGGCCGCGACGAGCACGACCAGAGGCAACAGCACGCCGATGAGCCCTGCAAGGGTCTTCTCGCCATGCTCACGTTTTTGTTTCACTTCAGCGAGCGTCTTCTCGCCTTGAATCCGCACCAGTTCGATCTGTTTCTTACTCTGCAGTTCCACCGCATCGCGTTGTTCTTCACGTGCGGTGGCGCGCGACAGATGCTCCGTGACTTTCGTGTCGGGCAACACACCTTCCAGCTCCCTGCGAATCACCGACATTCGGTTGCCGTGGCACTTGCAGTTGAGCGCCATGATCTGGTGGATTCGCCCGGGCTTGTTTACCAGCTTCTGCGCATCATGCAGATTCAAGACCAACTGCACATCTTCCAAACTCCCGGCCTCAGGACGTATCTCCGCCACGGTAAACGCCGTACCCAACACATCCAGTTTTTCGCCAACGTCCAATTTGCCGTTATGATTCGCATCCGCCTTGGCCAACGCATCGCCCGAGAGTCCGGCCGCCAATTCGTGCCCCACCACGACCGTCCCTGGCTCGACCGATTGGGCCATGTGTTGCCGTTCGGCGTTCTTTTGTGACGCGGTCAACACGGGTAACATGCCGACCAATAACACCGTTCGGCCGTTCCACGTCACCTTTTCCTGCAACGTAGCGATCAAATGCACAATCGACTCGACCTGCGGCGCACTGGCCAATTTCTCAACATACTCTTCCGGAAAGTCGACGGCAGCGAAATCGGTGTAAAGATCTCCCATCTTTGTATCCCGATGAACGATGCGCAAATTCACGCCCATATCGCGCATGATCCGCTTTGTCTTCTTATCGAGCTCCGCCAACTGTTTGTTCATGTCCTTGCGTAACGTTTGGAGTTCTGCGTCCGTGCTTGCCTGCAGTTCGCGCAACTGCTCTTTCGTATCCACGGCATAGCCGTTGATCACGGTCGGTCCAACGATAAAGAGAATCGCTGCCACCACGACGACGACCAGGCTGAGCAAGAAATTCAGAGGGCGCCCAACCATCTCGGCCAACACCAATTGAAAAATCCGCATCGTTTCAAGTCCTGAAAATGGGTATGGGTTTAGCTCATCGCAGCCTGTTCATGGCGTGCATTCTGGTCACTCCACGGCGTCGCCGCGTACGGCGAGCACCATTTCCAGATAACTGCGACGCAGCGGTTCCGCAAGCTGGAGGTGCGTGGCCAGTGCGAGCAAGGCCGCTTGCGCGTCCGCAAGCTCGTCCTGCTGGACCACGATTTCCAATTCGACAAACTGCCCCAGTTCGGCAATTTCGTCGAGCGCCAGTTCAACCGACCATTCATGCCACCGCAGCATCCCACCGCGGCGCCGCTTGCACACTTCCGCCACCGGTCGGAAGCCGAGCGCCACCAGCAGCTCGGCATAGTCCTCCGCACGGGCGCTACCGGCAGCCAATGGCAATTCGATTTCCCGACGCGTTTTGGTCGCCTTGTCGATCTTCGGCCCTTTATAGGTGATCAGATTCGTGTCACCGATACGACGGATCCGCAACGCCTCATCGGTCTCGGCAAAGTCGCGCACGGGGTGGGCAAAGTACCGGTCGACTTGCTCGATCGCTTCGCGAAACTCCGCCCCCATCGCGCGCAACTGGTCGATCACTCGCGACGGATCGGCAATCGAATACTTATTCTCCACTTCATATGGCATCATCTTCTGCACTTCCCCTCATTCGCGTTTGGCGCTCAACAGCAGCGGCAACGTGGAAGTCAAATAATAGGCACGTGGAGCACTCAATTCCAATAAGGCACTTAATTCACGGTGCGGTTCCGCCGTCTGCGCCATGCCGACCAAGTTGATCAAGGAAGCAGGACGCCGGTACTCGACAACACGTACTTGTCCCTCCTCCAGTCCCGCCAACTCAATCGCGCGCGCAATTGCGTCTTCGATAAATCCAACCTCGTCAACAAGCCCATATTCCTTCGCCTTGTCCGCGGAAAAAATTTCGCCCGTTGCCAGATCCCGTTTCGTCTTGGGATCGACCAGTGCTTCGCCCCGGTTGGCTTGGCGCAGATTCGGACGACCTGACTTGACGATCGACTTGAACCGCGCAAACGAATCATCCACATACTGCTGGATGATCTCACGATCCTCCGGACTCATCGATCGCGTCATACTCAAGATCTGTTTGCGCGGATGACTGGCAATGGAATCGTCCAGAATATCGTACCGGGCCAGCAAGCCACTGATGTCGTAGTGAGGGACGATCACGCCAATCGATCCCGTGATCGTCGTCGGCTCGGCATAGATCGACTGCTGCTGATCGCCCACCGCCATTGCTACGTAGTATCCACCGCTCGCCGCCATACTTCCCATACTGACCACCAACGGGATCTTCCGTTTCCGCCGCAACCGGTTCAGGTGGTGGTAAATATAGTCCGATCCGGTCACCGTGCCTCCCGGCGAATCAACTCGCACCACCACGGCTTTCACCGTGTCATCCTGGCAAATGCGATCGATCTGCCGCTTCACAAACCCGTCACCTTCCAAAATGACTCCGCGCACGGCAATAATTGCTACCTTGTCGCGTCCCTTTTCCGCGCCCGAATGGTATTGCTCGCGAATCCCCCCGGTCGTGTCGAAGTAGTCGTGCCGCGCTGACCACTGACTGAAAAGCATCAGCGCCGTGACCAGAAACCCGAACCAGCCGATTCCGGTGAGCCAGCGACGACCCGGTCCATGCGCCGACTGCAACACCACATGCACGGGCGATGAGGGAAGAGACGGCGTGAGTCCTGGCGCGGAACCTGCGTTGTTCGCCGGCGGTGAGCCGCCGTTGGTCGCGTTCATGATGGCATTGCCTCCTGATCTGTTTCCGGCGATCGGCCTCCCGAGATTATAGAGGGCAAACGAGCGCAATGGTCAGGGGGGTGCGATTTCGCAAATGCCGAATTACCGATATTACCAATGACCTGCGAAGCCCGAACGACAAATGTCGAAGGCTTTTTCAGTGGACGACCTGGGCCGTGCCGCAGCGCAAACGGCATTCGCGTTTAAGATTTCGTCCTTTTTTGGTCATTGGGTATTTCGCCATTCGGCATTATCCATCGACATTGTTCGCCCATCGTTGGGCGGCTCGGTGGCGCTGGCCAGAATGAGCAGGGCAGATCGGTTCAAAAACAGACGCGCAATACATTTCGATAGAAAGTAACGGTTTAGCCATCTGAAGTGGGACGTGCACCCGAGTTCATTTTCCATCGGTCGACGGCCCCCTTTCCTCTCCGCCGCCGACGGCGGCGGGGAGGAAAGGGGGGAGTAGCTGGCATCGCGGGTAGCTCACCAGCCGTTTTCACCCATGGGACAAGCCCAATGGGAGTCTCTGGAAAGCGACCTTACTTCATTCGGCTAAACTGTTACGATAGAAATGACCGGACAGGCCTGCCGGAGGCTTTGATAGCGGGGCTTACAGCAAGCTCTCAAGCAACAGACGCATTTTTCGCATTTCACCCATGTGATCGACACCTGGAATATCGGTCAGGTGCACACTCAGCGCGCGGTTGTACTTGGCCGTATTGAGCTGGTTGGCCAACCGACCGTACTCGACTTCGCCCTGGCCGATTCGCACCTGCAGTTCGTCCTTGGTCGAATCGCGCAGATGTACGTGGTAGACGTATTTCATCAATTTGTCGATGCTGCGGTGGGCATGGGGCCCACACACGTAATGCGAGGGATCCAGCGTGAGACCGAGTCCCTTGACGTTGTCGCACAGCACAACAGCCGTGTCAGGATCCTCGGTAAGACAGCCAAGTGTCGTCAGCATGCCGACGCGAGCACCTTGCATTGCCGCCAAATCAACGAGCCGCCGCAACCGCTCGACCTCCTCATTGAAGGGCGTTCCCAATTCGCCGCTTGGGACGACCAGTGTCACAACTTTGGTCGCCTTCGCCAAGCGACAAATGGCGTCAAATTGGCGATAATACTCTTCGCCAGTCGCCGTAATCTTGACGCTGTACGCAACGACGGTCAGCCGCCTGGGATCGCTACAGAGTGCGACCGACGTATCAAAATGGGACAACACTTGCGACGGCCGCACGTGGGGGCCATCCTCGTGGATCGCGATTTCGATATTCGTGTATTCAAGATCGACCAATCGGTCGACGGTGTCCTTCAGCGGTAGGTCACCAAAACACTCGGTTGATGCTGCGACTAACACTGCCTCACTCCTCCCTGGGGAAGCACAATTTGAAACGACAAGCAAACAATCGTCCCTAGCTTAGTCGGATGCGGCCGGTTATGGCAACACCAAGTACGCAGCTTATGAATTAGAGCCTGTCCCATAACCCGACTGGCATGGTCAATTTGCTCGGTATTAGCGGTACCTACCGATGGTTTTCTGACAGGTTCTTCGTGAATTGGCCCGCAGCGCTCGAGCGGCCTCAATATGCCACCGCGAGCGGTCAGACAGATCAAGATTGGGAGCGAAATCGGGAAGAACGGGGCTAGCGGGTTGGGCACTTCCAGGAGGCAGAACGGCTTGTCCCGAGGCGGAACCCGATTTGCGTCACTGCGGGTTCTGCTCCGAGCCCGGCCCACTCGGTCGCCCTCTCCACTCCAGTCGCCATCCTAATCACGGCCCTCGTCGACCTTGGGCTGACCATCGCGGACAGAGGGGTCCGCCTGCAGCCGCTCCAGCTGCTCCCGCAACGCTTTCAACTCGTTTTCGATCTTTCCCAGTGCCTCCGCAGGGAGCGTTGCCCTAGCTTGCTCGATCGCTTTGTGCGCTTGTTCGAGATTCCGCTGAATCTCGACCCGCATTTCTTTCTTCAAATTGGGTGCAAAATGATGCAGTTCGTACACCTTGTCCGGAATGATTCGCAACGACTTCTTGATGATTTGCGGAGCGATCAAGTCATGCAACAAAGGCGATGGAAGCGCAATGCGTTTCGCCCCAAATTGAAGGTTCATTCCAGCGCCATGCCCCAACATTTTCTCGATGTGCGGACGAATTTCCTCGGGTAGCTTGTCGAGCGATTTAGCATCGACATCCCACTGCTTGCCACCCTGCGTGACCGTTACCTTGGCGTCATCCAGTCCCTTCTTGGTAATAGTGACTTCCAAATCCTTGGGAAACCCGGCCGCCTGATCGGGCAGCACGAATCCGGGCATGACAAGCAGCAAACTCGATTCGCCCGGCGCCGTGATCAACTCACCTCCCCGTGCACTGGACGGACCACCACCTCCCAACGCCTCCTGCAACAACCTCCATCCAGCAGCAGTTTCCGCATCCGGCACCACGACATCGACCGAGTACTTGGCCGGGCGACGCGCCGGCGTGATGGTGATCTTCTGTTGCTTGCCTTTGCGCATGAGCGTCAAGGCAACCTGGCTGCCTTTGGCTTGCTCCGTACCATCGACCAGCACCTTCAGATCGGTCAACGGTTGATCGCCCAGCGCGGTCAAGATATCGTCCTTCTTCAAACCAGCACGCTGCGCTGGACTGTCTTGAACGACTTGCGTGACCACTAAGCCACTTTCCACACCTAAGTGGGTTTTCAATAAGTAATCATCAAGTGGTGAACAAACAACACCAATCCAGAACTTGCCAGGCTTGACCTCATCAATGTCAACCGTCAGCTCGACCTGCCCCTGTGCATGATCGGACTTACCTTTTTCACGCGTGACGATGACATTGACGCGCCGTTGCGCCACGCCGTTGCTGCCCACTCCGGCTTCCACCACATCATCCGGTGTACCACACCAAGCCGCACCGATCGGCAAGCAAGTCAACGCACCGACCAAGACCAACCGAACCAGAGAATGCGGTCGCCTATTCATTAACATTTTCCATCCCTCTCCATCACGCGATCCTCGGAATTCGTTGGCGTCGAATCGGTCCACGCCAGAACCCAGAACCATAAGGCAGCAAGGCTTGGTGTGGTTACCCGGCGTGGTTACCCGGCGTGGTTACTCGGCGTGGTTACCCATGGAAACGACAGGTGCACGCTCAATAAGCCGTGCCGCCCACGGGCACGATTTCAAGTTTCTGCACCGGCACGATCACTTGTCGGCCATCTTTCAGTTTAATGGGCACATAAGTCTGGTGGCTGCGCACCCCATGCCGCTTCAACTGTCGAAACAGCTCGGGCGACAATGGCTGCGAGCGATACATCAATTGATCGGCCACCTGTTGGTTCCAGTCATAGACCGGGACATCGAACTGGTGGCCCGAGTTATCGACCAGCGTCAGATTGCCCAACAGCAGATCTTGCGAGCTAGCCGACCGGTCCTGAATGACGGCATCTTGCACGATTCGGTCCGGCACCACCATCGCGCCCCTTTGCTGAGACTGCGTCGCACCCGTATCGACCAACTCGATGGGTTTGGCAGGCCGTTCAACCCGCTGAGCGGTCGAGCGATCGGGCGAAGCTCCGCGACTCCAGGGACGGGGCAGCAAGTTACCAACGCCCAGCGCCAGCAGCAATGCTGCGCACAGTGCCAGGATTCCGGGCCACCGCATCGACCGAGGTTGCTCGGAAGAACCAGCTCGCCACGGAACGCATCGACTGGACTGCGATGCTCGGCTGGCCGAGGTCGGCGCACTCGACTGGCCAGAATCGAACAATCCCTGAACATGCCTGGCAGCGCGCTGCCAGCAGCGTGCTTCGAGCATGGCCAGGGCGCAACGTCGCCAACCATCGGGTGTCTGATTCAACCGCGCGATCACCGCACGCTCCTCAGCATCCGTCAATTCGCCATCGATCAGTCGATCCATCACGCGCGGATCGCTGACATCAATTTCGCTCGGTTCCGGCATCATCCCACCTCCGCCAATTCCATCGCCGTCAACTCAACACGCAAACGATTGCGTGCTCGATGCAATCGAGTCTCCACTGCACTGTGGCTCACTCCCAAGTGAGCGGCAATCAGGTGATAACTCCAACCTTCGCCGTACTTCAGCATCAAGATCTCCGAATCGCGCGGCGCCAACTTCGCCAGTGCGTCGCGCACTTGCCGGCACCGCTCGCTGCGCAACAACCAATCGAGCGGATCAGGGGTCCGTGCATCGGCCTCCGTCGGTAACAGACGATCGGCATAGCGCGCCGTGAGCCGCCGCCGCCGCCCACACTTACGGCGATACAACAGCGATTGCCGTACGGCCAGCCGGTATAACCAGGGCGCCACCTTGGTCGCATCGGCCAACGGCGCTGATTGACGCACTGCCGCCAAGGCCACTTCCTGCATTACCTCATCCACCGCCTCCGGTTCGCGCAGCCGCGAATAGACGACCGTACGCAACCATCGGTCGTGCTCGTTCAAGGCTGCCTGCCAGTCGATCGAAATAGCAACGGGCTCGGTCGTCTTGGAGCGCTCAGGATTCGGGGAATCGCTCACGTTAGTTTCTTATACGGTCTTTTGCGGTCTTTTTTTCACGTCCCAGTTGCTGCAATGCGCACCACGCGCGGCGCGGCGCGGCATCCGCCCCCCCGAGCACAAAACGCTCGCCGTCCCAAAGCGCGGTTCCGCAAGAGAGATTCCCAGGAATTGCTCCCAACCACGGTGCGTGGCACGCTCTCGCCGCAGCGTGAACCAACTCGGAGTGCCGTTTCACGCTCCTTGGGAAGGAGTTCCAGGCCAAGTTACTGGGCCCTACCATCTCGGTCACGCGGAAATAGTTACCGCAACAACCTCTCTTCTTGCGGTCGGACCGGGATTTATTCCAAGAACTGGACGCCACGCAACGCGCTGTTCATAATACGCTGTCCATATTGTGCTTCCATTATACGCTGGCACGACCGTTCCAAAACGCATCTTTTTTTGAACCCTTGGGGATCCCTAGAATGATGAAACACGCCTTCCTGACGCGGCACTTCTCCTTGGGTGCTGCGTGCACCTTGGTCACCCTGCTGGTTGGCTCCACCCTGGTCACCATGGGCCCAACGCACCGCGTACTCGCCCAACAACCCGCATCCAACATCCCCGCACCATGCGCCGGATGCCGTGCCCAGCCCTGCACAAAGACATGTGCCATGACGACAGGAGCCAAAATGAGTGTCAGCAAGTCTCCGTTCGGCAAGACCACCGATGACAATCAAGTGGCGCTTTACACCTGCGTAAACGCTCATGGCCTGGTCATGAAAGTCATGACATACGGTGCGACGGTTGTCGAAATCCAGACGCCCGATCGAGACGGCAAGCTGGCGAACATCACGCTGGGATTCGATAGCCTCGATGGCTACCTCGGAGAACACCCTTATTTTGGAGCCACCGTCGGACGCTACGCAAACCGCATTGCCAAAGGCAATTTCACACTCGACGGCAAGCAATACTCACTGGCAACCAACAATGATGCGAATCACCTGCACGGTGGAATTATCGGTTTCAGCCGAGTTGTCTGGGACGCTCAAACGGTTCAAGACGAAAATAAGGTTGGCGTCAGGTTCACCTACACGAGTAAAGACGGCGAGGAGGGATACCCTGGTACCTTGAAGGCCATCGTCACTTACACACTCAACAACCATAATGCGATGCGGATCGACTACGAAGCGGTCACCGATAAGGCAACCCCTGTCAATCTGACCAATCACTCCTACTGGAATCTTGCCGGTGCCGGATCGGGGACCATTCTGAACCACCAACTCACGCTGGCTGCCGACAAATACCTGCCGGTGGACGACACGCTGATCCCCACCGGTCAATTGGCCGAGGTTGCCAACACGCCATTCGACTTCCGCAAGCCCCACCGCATTGGCCAACGGATCGATCAGGTGACTGGCGATCCTCCCGGTTACGATCACTGCTTCGTCTTGCGCAATCAGGATAGCGACATGGCACTGGCGGCGCGCGTGACTGAACCTGAAAGCGGCCGCGTGTTGGAAATCCTCACAACACAACCAGGAATCCAGTTCTATACAGGCAATTTCCTCGACGGAAACAGCACCAATGGGGGGTACAACAGAAACAACGGCCTGTGCCTGGAAACTCAGCACTACCCAGATTCGCCGAATCAGCGTGCGTTTCCGAGCGTGATTTTGCGGCCTGGGGAAACCTATCGACAATCGACGATCCATCGGTTTCGTTCAAACTAATGTTCGGAATTGCATTGAAAAACCATTGGAATTAAGTATTTCGTTCCTTAGAATGAGATCTTGGAACACCGGTTGATCGGCAATTCGCGTTCAACCGTAGCGTAAGCGAATAAATAGGAACGGTCGTCCCCCGCTTGACGCCGCACGCCAGCGGAGCAGCACGCGGAACGGCTGCTGCGAACATCCATCATCACCAAAGCAAACTTGCTACCGCCAGGTGACTAAGTGGATGTGGCTTGGTGCGCCGCGAGGCATTAGATGGTTGCTGGTGATTGGGGTGCAGACCGCTTTGTGAAGATCACTAATTTGTGAAGACCACTTAGCAGAGATCATCAGTTCACTGTCCTTTCGGCTCGCTGGTCGTCATTATGAAGACGAGCGAAACGGACTTTGGCAATTCAAACGAGTTAGACGTCGGGCATCAAGTGGAATCGGATTCACGGTGAATCCGCATCACTACTGGGTGACGGTGAAGGTGTTACCCTGAATTATTCGTATTTCCTTCCTACGTGTCACGTGTATCGGAGTTCTATTATGTTGAGAACGAGTTCGGGAAAGCAAAACCGCGAACGTAAAGGTTTTACGTTGGTGGAATTGCTGGTTGTCATCGCCATTATTGGCATTCTGGTAGCGCTGTTGCTGCCAGCGGTTCAAGCGGCCCGCGAGGCAGCACGCCGCATGCAATGCTCCAATCGGCTCAAGCAATTGGGCTTGGCAGCACACAACTTCCACGACGTCTATCACCGTTTTCCACCGGGATACAATGGTCTTCTTACCCCAGACCGCTCGCGCATCGATAACTCGCGCGGCTTGGGTGGCCCCGGCACATGGGAACAGCCATGGCTTGGTACGCACGCTTACCTGCTTCCTTACATGGAACAACAAGTGATCGCCGACAAGATCATGGTGGAGTTCAATCCGCTGAAGTTCAAGGATGACCCCGCGATGCCCACCGTACCGTCGGTGATGCGTCCTTGGTGGAATGATCTCACTCCCACCGACTCGACTTGGTTCATCGCGAAGACGAGGCTCCCCATGCTCGTCTGCCCGTCGACCGACGCCTATGGTCTTGCCACCAATGGAACGGTCGCCATGATCCACACCTTCAACCCTCCGGGTACCGTGACCATCGGGTACTTTGGTGGCAACAATGGTCTCGGTTTGACCAACTACCTTAGTTGTGGCGGCGCTTTGGGTACGATTTCTGGCCACTGGCTCGACAAGTATCGCGGAATCTTTGGCAACCGCAGCACGTACAAGTTTGGCGACGTTGCTGACGGCACCTCCAACACGTTGCTGTTCGGTGAAGGTGGGCTCGGCAAGCGTTGGACGCGTCCCGACGTGAACTCATCGTTCTCCGCGACTAAGCAATTCAATTTTTCCTGGATTGGTTGTGGAGCCATGCCAACCGCTTGGGGTTTAACAACGACGCCAAATCCAACGGCGCTGTTCTGGCGACACCAAACCTGGTACATGTATGGGTCCGACCACAGCGGTGGTCTGGTCCAGTTCACCTGGGCTGACGGCGCGGTGCGTGGCTTGACGTTAAACGTCGATCGGCTCGCTTATCGCTATGTGTCCGGCATGAAGGACGGCATGAGGGTCGATCCGGATGGGCTGGGACTGTAGGTCACTTGAACAAACTTCTCTTGGAAACCTTTTTATTGGAATTGCCTGATGTTGAAACGGTTTTTGGCACTATGCCTTGTGCTGGCCCTTGGTATCGCAATCGTCGGTTGTGGCAGCGACACGCCCGTCCCGTCCGATGATAAGACGCCGGCCCCTGAAGGGGGCCCCGGAACCTCCGAGACGGCACCGCCGCCGCCGGCGATCATCTCCACGATCCCCTGAATCTGTGGTTGCATGCTGTAATTAAAGCCCAAGCGACCCTTGGGTACTCGCCAGAGTACCCAAGGGTTTTTTCATGCGCCGAGAGTGCGGCTTCCGTTCGGGCAGCGCCGGCCTCCGTGGCACGCGACTCAAACGGTATGGGAACCACGTTGCCGTTCGCCCAACGTTTGGTTGTATTTCGGCGGTCCAACGTGTACATTCTCGCTGGGATTGGGAGCAGACGCTCAACACGATTGGCTGTGAGTGCTGCAATTTCGGAGGAATGCGGCGTGCGGCCACGATACCTCATGGACTTTCGGTAGACGGAGCGGAAAGAACGGCGGGCAAGATGAAGGCTTCCAGACGATTGATCCTTGCCGCTCTAGCACCGTTGCTGCTGGTCGCGACACTCCCATGGGTCATCCCCGGCTCACAAGCCGTCGACTGCGACACTTCCGGCCTGACGCAATGGCTGCCTGACCGGCACCCTCAGCGAAACCAATACGAGTCGTTCTTAAGACAGTTCGGCGTTGACGATTCGGTCCTCGTCTCGTGGGCTGGCTGTACGCTTGATGATCCGCGACTGGAACGACTTGCCGTCGCGTTGACGCGCGATCTTGGCCGCCACGCGAGGCGCGATGAAGACCGGCTGTTCGAGGAGGTCATCACGGGCCAACGGCTCATGCGTCGTTTGACCTCGAAACCGCTTAATCTCGGCCGGCGCGAAGCCTTGCGGCGTTTGACGGGGTTCGTGATAGGTCCCGATCAGCAAATGACCTGTGCGATCGTGAGGCTGACCCAGCACGGGCGAGGTGCTCAGAAGCAGGTGATTCACGCGATCGAGCAAACGGCTGCCCAACAATGCGGCCTGTCATCCGAGGAGCTCCGCATGGGTGGTGCGGCGTACGATGCCTATGTCATGGACATCGAAAGCGAGCGATCGGTGCGCGGCTATACGATGCAAGCTGCCGTAATTACATTGGTTGTAGCATGGTTTTGCCTCCGCAGCGTACGACTGATCGTCGTCATCGGGCTCGCTGCCGGATACTGCCGACTGCTGACCATGGCGATCATTTACTACACGGGCGCCCATCTCAGCGCCGTTCTGATCGTGGCCCCGGCCCTCGTCTACGTTTTGACCGTCTCCGGATCGGTACATCTTGCCAACTATTATCGAGACGCGGGGCAAGAACATGGCTGGCAAGGAGCTGGCTGGCGCGCCTTCCGCTTGGGATGGCAACCCTGTTTGCTTGCCGCAGTCTCCACATCGATCGGACTCGCGTCGCTGGGGGTGAGCCAAATCGCGCCGATACGCGAGTTCGGCTACTACTCCGCTGGCTGCTTGATGATCGCACTGGTGGTCATGCTGTTCTTTGTCCCTTCGGCACTCGAACTTTGGCCCCGGCGCAATACGCGCCGAGCGAAAGACGTGTTGGGCGAACGACTCCCTGGCCGAGCGCGCCGCTGGCTCACTCAGCAGTTGCCTGACTTCGTGATTCGATATTACCGTAGCCTCATTCTGGCAACGATTTTCATCATGCTGATCGTCGGATATGGCCTGCGACACACGCAAACGACCGTGAAGATAGAGGCGATGTTCCGAGCCGACACCGATTTGGTGCGCAACTATCGTTGGATCGAGGAGCACATCGGACCACTCGGCACGATCGAAGTGATTGTCAGCTTTGATAAGGACTGCCCGTTGGACATCCTTGACCGAGTGAGCTTGGTGCATCGGATGGACCGATTGATTCGGCAGATCCCGGAAGTGGCCAGCACCGTTTCAGCGGCCACCTTTCTACCGGAATTACCTAAACAGGGCGGAGCTGGGGGCGTCATTCGCCGTACGATCTATCGAAATCGGTTGGAAAAGAACCGCTCTGTGCTCACGCAAGAACGACTCGTTGCACAAGCGTCAGGGAAAGAACTGTGGCGCATTAGCACTCGAGTACCCACACTGCAGACATCGAACTACGCAGTGCTCGCAGAAGAAGTCTTGAATTCGATCGACAAGACCCTTGCCGACACCAGCGCAGCGATACCCCACGTTGCCGTCAGCCACACGGGGCTCCTTCCCATGGTCGAGACGGCCCAACATCTACTGTTGAGCGATCTGCTCAAGAGCTTCATGCTCGCGGTGGTGCTGATTTGCCCTCTGATGATGGTCGTGCTGCACGACATCCGCGCGGGAACGCTGGCCATGATTCCCAACGTTGCACCCGTCGTCATCGTATTCGGCACGATGGGCTGGTGCGGCCAGGAAGTGGACGTTGGCTCGGTTCTGACAGCGAGCGTCGCACTGGGAATCGCCGTGGACGATACCTTGCATTTCTTGAAGTGGTACACGCGCGCCATTGGCATGGGAGCCGATAGGCATGAGGCCATCCGGGAGGCCTTTCGCCGTTGCGCGGTGGCGATGGTCCAGACGACGCTGATATGCGGGTTGGGAATCCTCGTGCTCGTGCAAAGCACGTCTGTGCCAACTTGCCGGTTCGCGATACTCATTTTCCTGCTGCTTGCGGCCGCCTTGCCCGGCGATCTGGTCCTGCTGCCGGCGATCCTGGCCAGCCCACTGGGCAAGTACTTCCAACGGGCCAGCGACACCCAGCGTACCGAACCCAGACCGTGTACCGAACCCACGCAGGCCTCCGCTGGCGACCCTGACCGTTGACGCCCCCCTCTTCCGGACTATGATGGATAGTTATGGATACGTACCGAGTCGGGGCCATGACGGGAGATACCTTTGGAAGATATCGTCAGTTGTCTAAGCGGATGGGTCGAACAGCAGGGAGATGATGCACTCTATTTCTTCCTGGATAGTTCCGGCGCGACGGTTGAATCCTACACGTACCGCCAGTTTCATTGGCGCAGCAACTACGTGGCGGCGCAGTTGGCCAACCAAGGAATCGCGCGACACGGAGAACCGGTGTTGCTGGTCTACGAACCGGGCCTGGAAGTCTTGGTGGCGTTTTTTGCCTGTCTCAAAGTAGGAGCTTTGCCTGTTCCGGTCGCACCGTTGAGTGCAGCCGGTTTCAAGGGCAGCATGAGAAAACTCTCGCTCGTGGCGGATGATGCCAAAGCTCGAGTGATTCTTGCCGGCAAGCGCTGTCACGATCAAGTGCGGAGCATGAGCGGCAGCGACGGCTCCCAGCCGCCTCGGTCCAACAACGAGTCCGTTTTGTCGCGCGATTGGATCCGGACGGACCAATGGCAAGGCGAATTATCCGAATTCGCCGACCATACCCATCCAACGATGTTCCTCCAATATACATCCGGTTCGACGGAGAACCCGCGTGGCGTCATGGTGTCGCATCGGAACGTCATTCACAACGGGCAGGCCACGCACCATGAGCAATCGGTGGGCGTGTCTTGGCTACCTCACTACCACGACATGGGGCTGATCGGATATTACCTTAACACCATACTTGCAGGAGGCCGCCTGGCCGCGTTTTCGGACTTTAGCTTCATGCGGCGTCCGCTACTCTGGCTCGAGGCAATCACCAAGTTTGGTGGCACGATCACATCGGCGCCCAACTTCGCGTACGAGTACATGCTGCGCAAGGACGTGGTTTCGGACCAGGATCTTGAATCCCTGAACCTGCGTTCCGTCCGTTCCATGATGAACGCCTCCGAACCGGTGCGTTGCGAGACCATGACTCGATTCGCCGACCGATTCGCCGCATGCGGCCTGTCGCGCGACGCGGTCACGGCCGCTTATGGCCTTGCCGAGGCCACGCTAGCTGTTTCGCAAGGCGGCCGGCAACAGCTTGCGGTCAATACCGACCTGCTGCGACAAAACGTATTGCAAATCGAACCGCACTCCCACCGCCACGCCGAATCAACGCATTTGGCGAGTTCCGGACGCCCCTTGGATGGGCTGGAAGTACACATTGTCAACCCAAAAGACCGCCAACGACTTGCGGAAGACGAGATCGGTGAGATTTGGTTACGTGGTGCCAGCAAAACACTCGGCTATTGGCAGCAACCTGAGTTGAGCAAAACGCTCTTTGAAGCGACGCTCGTCAACGGAGCGCTCTCCAAGGGCTACCTGCGCACCGGCGATCTTGGATTTCTTCACGAGGGCGAACTGTTCATCTGCGGACGGTTAAAGGACGTGATCATCTTCCGTGGAAAAAACTACTATCCGCATGACATTGAGAGCGTCGTCCAGCGCGCGATCCCTTCCAACCGTCCAGGGACGGTCGCGGCGTTCGCTATCGAGCGCGACGACGGTTCCGACGCGTTGGCAATTGTCGCGGAAATCAAGCCGCGCCGAGACCCACCCGACGGCGAAACAATCTGTGCGGAAGTCCGCAGAAACTGTCGCTTGGAAGTGGAGGTCTTCGCCGCCGTCAAGCCAGGTTCCATCGCTAGGACTTCGTCCGGAAAAATCGCCCGGTACGAGTGTCGCAGGCGCTGGCTCGCCGGTGAAATGGAGGTCTTATCTCGCCATCGGCAAACGGATAGCGACACCTCCGCACACGTACTGCAAGATGTGTTGGCTTGCATCAATTCCCCTGGCGTCGAAGACTTGACACTAGGCCAGGCTGGCGTCGACTCTCTCGCGTTGGTAAGCCTGAGTCTTTTCATCAAGGAATTCTACGAATCGCAAGGCAATTACGACTCGGACGAGCTATTTGATTTGAAGATGCTGCAAACGATCCGAGTCGGCGAGTTGAAGCAGATGATCGAAGAGTTTCAACAACAGCAGCACCTGCCGATCGAAGCGGCGCGCCAAGTCTATTCTGCTCGACTTCGTGCCATCGAATGTCGCGAGGCTGAGCTCATGCGTCAAGACGTTCAGCTTGCGGCCGATATCGCGCCGCGCGAAAACGCACCCTCAAGCCCCAATGGGACGGTCCTGTTGACCGGAGCAACCGGGTTTTTCGGCGGTTTCTTGCTCGACGCCTTGCTCCGCCTTTCCCATGCTGACGTGGCGGTGATGGTCCGATCTCGCGATACACACCATGCCCAACAGCGGATCGAATCGGCATTGCAGCGGATCGCCGCGCGCGACGTCGAGACCGCCGAGACGTTGCGTCGACGCGTTCGTGTGGTGCCAGGCGATCTCGCCCAGCCACGCCTTGGCTTGGCAGAAGATCACTGGAACTGGATCCGCAACGAAGCCTCGGCGATCTACCATTGCGGAGCAACGGTAGACTATGTCCAACCGTATGAAGCGTTGCGAACGGCGAACGTGCAGGGAACCGAAGAAGCACTGCGACTGGCCTGCGAGGGCCGAACCAAGGCTTTTCACTTTATCTCGACGACCTTCATTTTCGGTTGGTCGGCGCCTCGACGTCTGCTGGAGTCCGATAGTAACCCCAACATGGAAGAACTCGATTTCGGCTACGCACAGACGAAGTGGGTTGCCGAGCAACTGGTTTTTGAAGCCGCAAGACGAGGCCTACCGGCGAGTGTCTTTCGTCCTTCGCTGCTGACCGCCTCGCGTCGCGGGCATTACGTCCGACGCGACATTACCGTCCGTGTGTTGGCATACATGATAAGACACGGTATCGCCGTCGACATTGAGAACCAAGTCAGCTTCCTGCCGGCCGACGTCGCTGCCGATAATCTGATCGCTGTGAGCCAGCTTGAAAAGCCGTCGGCAAACACGTTCCACTTGACCGCCGACGACTACTACAGTTTTCCCGTTGTCACGGAGTCGATCACACGCCACTTTGGCTACGAATTCCACTATCTGGACCTCGATAGCTTCGTGGATCACATTAACCAACACTGCACGAAAGACGATCTTCTCTATCCGCTCGTCCCCTTCTTTAACACCAACTTCCGCAAACTTCACCACATGCGACACAAGCGTTACGATAACACCCAGTATCGCACCAATCGCGAACGAACAGCCTCTTTCTGCCCAGAACCACCGCTCGAAGAAACGGTCGGGGCGATTGTAAGATTCCTCCAACGCGAACAACTCGTGCCGGAAAACGCAGCATTGGTCGCAAAGGGACTCCGTCACTAGGCGCACTCAAAGACGACCGCGTGAGAGAGCCGTTCCTAGGGTTCCGCAAGGTCGGCCGCATGCGCGGCGACCGTGCTCCACCCCAGGCGGTCATAGCGCGCCCCTTTCGGGGCTTATCTTGCAGACATCGCTTCGATTCTGACATCACATGTCAACCAGAACGCGGCCGCCCCAGCCCCTTCCCATGTCCGACTTCTTGGCTCGGTCAGCCTGCGGCTTCCTGGCCACGCCCCCCCCACCGCAAGGGTGTACAAACGCTATTGACTCTGTACGCATGTATATTATACTTCAGTGATCAACATCCAAATTTGCCACCGGGGTATCGAACGCATGACAGTCATCGATCAACTGACGCAACGCCAACGGCAGGTCTACGATTTCATTCACGACAAAATTGTGAATCGAGGTTACGGCCCAACCGTGCGTGAGATTGGCGAAAACTTCAATATTAGCTCCCCCAACGGCGTGATGTGCCACCTCAAGGCACTGGAAAAGAAGGGTTTGATTCACCGCAGCCCCAACAAGTCGCGGGCGATCGAGTTGACTCAAGAGGCGATCGACGCGCAGCGCGGTTTGCCGCTGGCTGGCTGCGTGGCGGCAGGAGCCACTCAATTGGCATTCGAGCAGACCGAACGGATCGATTTTGCCGACTTCTTTGATCGGCCTGACCTGTTTGTCTTGACCGTTTCGGGCGAGTCGATGATCGAAGCACAGATTGCCGACGGCGATTACGTGGTGGTCCGACGCCAAGCGTCCGCCGAACCGGGTGATATGGTCGTCGCGCGCACTGAAGAAGGCGAAGCGACCCTCAAGTACTGGCACCCGGAAAAAAACCGCATCCGCCTGCAACCGGCGAATTCATCGATGGACCCAATCTACGTCAAGCAGGCCGAGGTGGTCGGTGTTGTCGTTGGCGTCGTACGCTCGCTGTAGAAAAGGCGCGAGTTCTGGACTGCTAAAAAGACCGTTTCTACGAGCGTTTTTCCAGTGGTCGACACGACGCTTCTTGTTCCGGATTGACGCACGCGGTGTTCGAGCATGGATAGACCGTTGCCTCGTCGCTTCGTAATCCACCAAACGCTCTTCTTTGCCCGTAATCTTCTTTGCCCTTGAACAAAGCGGCTGCGCTGCGGAAGCAGCGCGCCATTGGTACCGATTTCGCCATTGGTACCGATTTCGCCATTGGTACCGATTTCGCCATTGGTACCGATTTCGTAGTGTGGACTCGTCAAATGCTGGGGGCTGCAGGCTGTTCTCCTTGGAGGGCAAAGAAAATGACGGGCAAAAAAGAAGTGTGATGCCAGCCTCGTATCTGCCCGCAGGATGTCTGATTTCGACTGCTAACTGCCTGCCGGTGCGCCCTACATTAACCGCGCGCGCGCGGAACAAAAACGGGATAAACAGAACCCCCGCAGACCAGCAGGTTTTTGGCAGTCCACGCGAGTTCCTTTGCTATGGTGCGGCCCTGGCCTGGGGTGATGGCCGTTCTACGCGGACTTTTCCAAATTGGCGGCCTGGTTGATTTTGTTATAGAGCGTCTTGAGACTAATGCCCAGCTCCTCAGCGGCGGCCGGTTTGTTACCGTCATTGCGTTGCAACGCGTCATCAATCGCCTGGATCTCAAGTTCACGCAACGTGATCGGCCCCATCACGCGCCGCAACGATCGCCCGCCACGCCGCGTGGTCAGTCGATCGGGCAGGTGACCGATCGTGATAGGCGGGCGATCGGTCAGGATCGTCGCGTGTTCGATGACATTGGCCAATTCGCGAACATTTCCCTGCCAGGGAGCGGACTGGAGTGCTTCGAGTGCTTCGGGCGTAAAGAGATCTGCCGCAGCGCCGGCGATTCCGGGGCGGAATCGGCGAAACAAGTGGACCGCCAGTTCGGGGATATCGGCAACACGATTGCGCAGCGGTGGAATCGGAATCTCGAAGGTGTTGATACGAAACATCAGGTCTTCACGGAACTCTTCCTTGCTGACCATCTCTTCCAGGTCGCGGTGCGTGGCACAGACAACGCGCACATCGACTTGAAACGCCTCGTTTTCGCCCACACGACGTATTTCACCACTTTCGAGAACGCGGAGTAATTTGGCCTGCATCGATCTGGGCAACTCGCCGATTTCGTCCAGGAACAACGTCCCGCCATGCGAGACTTCAAACAGTCCAATACGATGGTCGTCGGCGCCCGTAAAAGCACCTTTTCGATGCCCAAACAGCTCACTTTCGATCAGGTTCTCTGGCAATGCGCCACAATTGATGGCCACGAAAGGTTTGTCGGCGCGCAGACTCTGATCGTGCACGGCGCGGGCGACCAGTTCCTTGCCGGTCCCCGTCTCGCCCAGTATCAGCACGGTCGAGTTCGTGGGCGCCACGCGGGCAATCAAATCGCGTACATGACGCATCGATTGCGCATCACCGATCAAACGCGGTTCACCTTCGACACGCTGCAATTGTCGCTTGAGCGCTCGGTACTTGTTCGTCAGTTCCCGTTTCTGTGCCACCCGCTGCAGGAGTGATTTCAACTCGATGAGCCGACAGGGCTTGGTCAAGTAGTCAAAGGCGCCGAAACGCAGCGCGGCGACCGCCGAATCGAGTGACGACTTGCCGGTCAATACGACGGCTTCCGTATCGGGCGACACGTTCTTGGTGCGCTCGATCACTTCGATACCGTTAAGCCCAGGCATGTCGAGATCGACCAGCAGGCAATCGTAGACATTGCGTTGCAGCGCCGCCACCGCCGTGGTGCCATCGGGGCAGACGGTCACCTCGTGTCCCATCCGTGGCAATTCGATGCTCATCAGTTCCTGCAATGCGGCCTCGTCATCGGCAAACAGGATCTTCAAGGGCTTGGTGGTTGACGGCTTGCTTTTCATCGACTTGGCTTTCGAATGCCGGGTTCTCGAAGAAGGAGTTTTCGTAGCGTTCGTCTTCGGAATCTCAGGCGGCAGCGATTTTTCGTTGTTCTTGTTGTTCATATTGGCTCAACGGTAGTGTCACTTGGAATTGCGAACCTGTTCCTGTGCCGCCACTAGCGGCATGAATCGCACCACCATGATCCGTCACGATTCGATAGGTAATCGAGAGCCCCAAACCCGTTCCCTGTCCGTCGCGGCGACGAGTGAAGAAAGGTTCAAATAGATGCTCCAACACTTCGTGGCTCATGCCGACACCATTGTCTGTAACGGTCAGCTGCGCGTTTTTCTTGTCATGGCTCAACTGCACAATCACCACACCGTCTTGTTCGAGCGAATCAAGTGCGTTGGTGATCAAATTCAACACGACCTGTTTGATTTCCTGAGCATTAACTGGCACGACAACGTGCTGATCGCACTGAAACTCAATCGTCTTGCGACGGTGCTTACCCAGGTGCTTGACCATATCGATAACCACCTGGATCAATTCGCGCAGATCGGTATCTTGTCGCTGAATATCTTCCATGCGAGAGAAATCGAGTAGTTTTTCGGTGATCCCTTTGCAACGAAATGCCTCGTCCTGAATGCGCCGCAAGTATTTGCGCAACACGTTTAGCTCGTCGCTTTGCTCCTCATCCAGTTCATCCTCGCCATGCAAGATCTCGTAAAGTTGCGATTCGAGTGATTCGGCCGACCAGGCAATGGAGGCGAGCGGGTTATTGATTTCGTGAGCCACGCCGGCGGCGAGGAACCCGACGCTCGCCAACTGCTCACTACGCACCACTTCGCGCGTACGCTGTTTTACCTGCTCGTCCAAATCGTCGCGGATCTCCTGAAAACGAGTCGTCATCGCATTCATCGCCGCCGCCAACTCAGCTACCTCGTCGTGAGTTTCGAGCTTGATCCGATGGCGAAAATCACCACCGGCGACACGACGAGACCCGTCGATCAGAATCCGCATTGGCTGGAAGACCCAAACATAGAACAACCGCACCAGGACCCCCAACGCGACAATGGTCAGGGCCGAGGTGAGCCACGTCAGGATAATCCAAGTCCGGTACTGGCCGCGGACCCGTTCGCGAAACGCGAGCATTTTGTGCTGCAGGTACTTTGGCAGTTTGTTGGTCTGGTCGGCCAGTATCTGCAGTTCATCGCTCAACGCACCAACGTCGACTGGTTGCAGTACCCAGTCGTTTTCGTCGCAGATCCGGGTGATATTCCCCAGGCTGTGTCGAATGTCACGCACCGTCCGCCATTCACGACGTTTGTCGCCAATAAACGGATCGTTCGTCTTTCCCGTGTCCAATGCCTGTTGGTATTTGTCCAACGCCGCTCGGACCGCATCGAGCGACAAATCGAAATTGGCGCGCATAATGACGGTGCCGGATGGTGGGCTCGTGAAACCAGATTGCGCTGAGGAATGAGGTAACGTCGATTTCAGCGCGCTGACCTTGGCGGTCAGCTCGCTGGCTGGCTCCAACTCTAACGCCCGCTGGCTAATTCCGCGCACTAATTCGCGGTAGGCGTAAACACCTCGAAAACTGCTGAATGCGAGTGTCGCGATGATGAGGCACAGGATCGCGGTGCCAAACAGCAGCTTGTATCGTATAGGCCAATGAGAGAGCAATGCGACCTCCTTGTCGCTGTCGCCAAGCGAGTTATAGATGATAGCGAGGGAACTGCGACCGGACCTTCCTTGCCCCGGAACCTCCCGAAACGACCTTCACCATTACGCCCAATGTGTCAGCGTTTCGAGCCGACCACGACCCTAGGTAACACGACCCTAGGTAAGTCTGCGCGATCGGAACTGACACGGCCGGGAGTGTACCAGAGCTTGGGACAACAGAGCAACCCGAAGTTTGCCGAAACAACCAAGAGAAATAGAATGGCAAAGGAACTGCTAGGCTTTGTCTCAAAACGTCTTTTCGCGCGGCAAAGCCATGTCATTTCCAGCAGATTACGCGAAACGCAAGGTGATAAATATGAGTTTTGAGACGAAGCCTAGTATCGCAGCACTTTGCGCGTCAGCCAGAAGGCGCCAACCATCAGCACGAGATTCCCCAACCAAATCGAATAGGGAGGAAGCGCCCCACACTTTGCGCGATCAAGCCCATACATGAGCAGCGGGTAGTACATCAGCAGAACCGGCAAGAAGCAGAGCCCAAAGCTCGTCCACACGTCAGCGTTTCTGAGTCGCATGGCCAGTGGAGCGCCAACCATCACGAAAAAAAGGCAACTAAAGCCATTTGCCCAGCGCCGCCAGCTGACCAGTCTTAGGCGATAGAGTCGATTCTGGGTATTGTGTAACGCCAAGTGTTTCGCGTCCCACATGGGTCCCGTCAGACCGAGAAAATCGCCGGTCATCATCTGGTAGGCCGCATCGGCGGCCGATTGTTGTTGCAAGTTACGCATATCGGCGCGCTGCTGCTCGATACGCACAGGAATTTCATGCATCGCCGCATTCGAGGGCCGCATGGAAGGCCCCCCTTTTTGGGACGCGTCGGTTAGCGAGATTTCCAGCACCTGATTACCTGGCAGAAACCCCTCGACCTCCGTGCCATGATTGAACCTTGCATTGGTGAGCAGGATATTCAGTTTCGTCTTTTCCTTATTCAGCCGCAACTCGGCATCCTGCGCCATCAATGTGAACGGTCGTTGATCACCTGAGGCATGAAAGGTGAGCGTGGGATTGAGCAGTTTTCGCCCCTTTACACGTTCCACACTAATCGAAAAACTTTTGGCACTATACGACTTATGTGTCCGGAGCATGCCGTAGGCGATCTGTTCGAGCGATTGCAAAACGACTCGGTGGATCCCTCGTTGTCCCCAGCTCGAGGCAACATCATTCAGCCAAACGGCTCCCAGGCTGATCAGAAACGCGAGGACGAATCCGGGCACCAGAAATACCCAGGGCGAAACACCGATTGATTTGATGGCGATCACTTCGCTGTCGGCCGACATACGCCCGTACACGCTGCAAGCCGAAAACAGAATCGTGCCGGGAACAGCAAACACAAGTGCGTTGGGAAGAAGATAGGGGATGAGCCGCAAGGTCGGCAGCAAGCCGAGATTCTCGCGAACCGCCTCCTGAGCAACACCGACCAGCAGGATGACCAGCGTCATTCCGATCAGCGCGATCAGAAACACCTTCATTAATTCCAGCAGAATATATCGAGATAACAGGCTCATCGACGCATCAGTCCATTGAATTTCGTGGTCTCCACATGTCTTTCAGCTGGAGATTCCACTTGGCCACGACCATATCAAGTTCCGCCACTTTCTCAAACAACAGTTTCAGTAACCCTTTCGCCATCTGAAGTGAGATGTGCACTCGAGTTCATTTTCCATCGGTCGACCCCCACCTCCTTGTGCGGTGGGTGAAGAGGATTGGTAGGCTACCCGTGACGTCCCCCCCCACATCCACGGCCCCTTTCCTCCCCGCCGCCGAAGGCGGCGGGGAGGAAAGGGGGGAGTAGCTGGCATCGCGGGTAGCTCACCAGGCGCTTTCACCCATGGGACAAGCCCATGGGAGTCTTTTGAAAGCGACATTACTTCAGATGGCTAAACAGTTACCAATTTCAACACTCCATTCATGCTCGACCGCAGGTAAGACCACGATCTTGCACCCCTCGTCGCGGGGTGCAGATTGACTGCGCTTGACCAATTCTGCCAGTTTGTCTATGGTCCTGCCCCATGTGCAATACGCTTTCCAAAATAATCCGCGATGCGCCTTGTGATCTATGCGGTCGCTCGGAGTTCCGCCTGCTCGCCAAGACGGATCGGCGCGGCGCGGCGCTGACAACCGTGGTTTGCCAGGTATGCGGCTTGGTAGCGCATGCCAATATACCGACCGAGGCCGAATTGGCGGAGTATTACCGGCGCCAATACCGTTTTGACTACCATGGCGAATATGTGCCATCGCCGCACCGCGTGGTGCGTGAATGGAACCGTGGCCGCGAGCTACTGCGGTTGCTGCGTCCCTTCGTCAGCCCGCGGGACCAGATCGTCGAAATTGGCTGCGGAATTGGTTGTACGGTAAGCAATTTCCTACGTGCCGGATACAACGCTTCGGGAGTCGAACCAGGAGACGGATTTCGACACTACGCCATCGAGAAGCTTGGCATCACCGCCCACGGAGGCGTCTTGGCCAACCTGCCGCGCGAGCCCATGGCAGACATGATCATGCTGGTGCACGTCTTGGAGCATTTGCGGTCACCCGACGACGCCTTAGCTCATATTCGCACGTTGCTGAAACATCGGGGCAGGTGCTATATCGAAGTCCCCAACGCCGGCGCTCCCCACGCTGCGCCCGGCAAGATGTTCCACTTCGCTCACATCTACAACTTCACACCCGACACGCTGAGTATGCTGGCCGCGAAGTCCAACTTCACCGTCATGCGTTGGTTGTCGAAGCCGGGCGACAAGAACTTGCGAGTGTTATTGCAATGCAGCGATGGCGTACCATGGCGTATCGAGCCGACGAGTTACGCGCGTACGGTACAGGCGGTCAATGGCTACAGTCCGTTGCGTTATTTCCTGCGGTGGAACTACCTACGTCAGCGGCTGCGCACGCTCGTGGGCCACCCAGGCGATCGCATCTTTGCCGAGCGACGCGTGGAAGGCATACTTCGCGGTGCTCCGCGCAAACGCCGAGCGGAAACGGCTAGCGACCAAGTACGTCTGGGGGAGGCTTGCCATTACTGCGATGGCTCTGTTCACGCAATTCGCTCATCATGAAACTGACCGCGTGCACATAGTCCCTGAGTGCTGAACGGTACTGGCCCTTGGCGGCAGCCTGTTTGGCAGATTGACATTGCGCATCAAACCCGCGCAAATCAACGGCCCATCGTTCCCCTTCCGTCGCGGACCGAAGCTGGTCCACCAGCGCCGCGAGCCTATCGGTAAACGTAGCATTCACCGGACAGTCTACCGTCACATACGGTCCTTTGCCAAACCGTCGCGATTCGCCAACCGCAATACCGCGTGGCGTCAGCACCCACCGCTGAACGATGGCCGCCAAGGTAGCACAAAGTCCAACGGCCAAGGCAATCAGCGCCGGACTGTTTTGTTTCAAGACGGCCATGGCCAACGCAGCAAGAAAACTAACGCTGGCGGCAACCCAGAAAACAGGATTGGCCCGTTTCCGACCGCGATCGCGTTGAATCGTTAGTGGCTCGGTACCAGCATTTTTCGTCGTCATCGCCGCGCCGACGACGCGCACCACAATAACCGTGATATTGTCGTGTCCACCACGCAGATTGGCCAAATCGGTCAATGCCTGAGCAGCCTCGCTTGGCGGCAAGCTTGCTAAGATCGGACCAATTTCATCATCTTCGACCAATCCGGTCAATCCGTCGCTGCAGAGCAGAAAAGTGTCCCCCAATTGCAACGGAAACGGCCCCTCAAAATCGGCTTGCACCGTCGGATTGGGGCCCAACGACCGCGTGATGATGTTCTTGGGCACGGAATTGGCAAGTTCGTCGTTATCGCCTCCCTTGCCGCTCGCTCGAATCTCCCATACGAGACTATGGTCGAAGGTCAGTTGTTCAAGTCGATCGCCACGCTGCCGGTAAACGCGGCTGTCGCCAATTTGCGCCACAAACGCTCCTTGGGGAAGCAACGTCAGGACACTGGTCGTGGTCCCCATGTTGCGAAAGTCCAGATTGGCCTGCCCGCGTTGATGCACCTCCGCGTTCGTCTCCTGAATCGCCTTATGAAGTGCTTCCGGCGGAGAAAGGTCGTGGTACTTGTGATACCGATGTGTGATCCCCGTCACCGCCATCTCGCTCGCTAACTCGCCAGCTGCGTGCGCACCCATACCATCAGCGACCACAAACAGGTGACCGCTCCGCTTCCACGCCTCCATGTCGCTGGCAAGGATGGCGGCATATGAGTCCTGGTTCGTAGCGCGCCGCATTCCGATATCGCTTACTGCGGCATGTTGCAGACTATCGTCCCAGTTCACTACAGCGTCCAAGTTTAGGTATCCTGCTGTTGGTCAAAGCCCCACGGACCGTACCAAAATAATTTGCGTGGCCCCGATAACGGCTCGTAGGCCAATATGACGGTATGATGCAAGCAATTCACACCATGAAACCAGAGCAACACCGACCGGCGCGGCCTCCTTCAAGGCTCACCACACCCGCAGCGGCCCGCAAGCCAGCGGCCAGTCGCCTCATCTAGTTTAACCTCCGAGGCCTTAGGCCGCGTCGCCCCCGGTGCAAAAACGGGTGCAAAAAAAATAGATTTCACACGCGTCGCGTCGCGTCGACAAATGACTCGGCTCCATGCAGTACGAAGGCAAACCGCCACAAGGCCGTTCACCCCACGGGCCCTGTTCCCCCACAGGCCATTGCGACCGAGCAGGCCCGAGCAAGCCCCCACGCCACGGGGGGTGCACGATAATTGCTCTAGCTGCCCCGCCTCAAGATCACTATACTCCCCGTCCAATCGTTTTCCGAGGGAAGTACTTGTGCCCATTTCTCCCCCTAAGACAACTCAACGCTTAACCTGGCTGCTGTTGGCCCTGTTGACCCTCGCTGGCCAATCCGGCTGCGTGCGGCGTCGCATGACCATTCGCAGTAACCCGCCAGGTGCTGTGGTCTATGTGGATGAGCGACGGATCGGCGTAACGCCCGTTTCCACCAGCTTCACCTACTATGGCACACGAAATTTCCAGGTCGTCAAAGACGGCTATGAGACGGTCAAGGAAGAACACCGATTCACCACTCCCTGGTACGAGTACCCCGTGGTCGATTTCTTTTCCGAGAACCTCTGGCCATTCGAGACGCGTGACGAGCGGATCGTGGACTTTGACTTGCCCCCTATGAAAACCACGTCACCGACGAAAGTCATGGCGCGCGCCGACCAGTTGCGTGGTGAAGCGCAACAGGGACTGGTGACGTCACAAGTTCAGCCGAAACGACCTTTGTTTAACCACCAGTGGGGTCGCAAGCTCTTTTCGCGTCAACCGTCACAGTAGACGTGGCGCTGACCCTAATCCTGGCACTGCACCAACGGCCGTTCTTTGTCATGACGCGTTAATGAAGCCACTTTCTCGACGTCTTCTTGCGTTGCGTGTCGCCAGGGGGCGGGAATTTCACTCCCATGCCCATGGCCCGGTTGTCACGAATCCCCTTGACCCCCATCTGCGCTGGATCACGCGCAATCTTGTCGCTCGCCACGCGAACATCATTCAGAATCGGTTCGACCTTGCGCACCAATCTTTCAATTTCTTTCAACATGCGATTCAAGCGATCGTAAAGTTCCGGGTTGTTGATCAGTTGTCCAACCGTGCCATCCTCTCTGTTCAAGGACTTGCTTAGTTGCGCCAGGTTTGCAAGCAGATCATTGACCCCTTGAATCGAGCTGACCAGGTTGTCCGATATTTCTTCGCCGCGTTCACCAAGCGGTGCCGTGAGCCCTTCGATATTGGCCAGGTTGCGTTCCGCGCGAACGGCGACACGGTTGTAACTGTTAAGCGTTTTCTGGACTTCATCCAACGTCTTTTTCGCTTTGGCAAACAGTTCGGGGAGATCCTTGAGTGCCCCACGCATCTGGCTCTTGAGCTCGTCATCGCCCGTCACTTGGCGCAGATCGTCCATGACCGAGTTGAAATTCCGCATTGCCAGCAACGACTCATCGACGATCGCCTGCAGCTCGGGCTCCTTGGCGCCAAGGAGCTTGTTCATCCCCCGTGCCACTTGTTCGACTTCCACTCCGGCACTGCCGATCGAGTGCCCCGCACCTTGGATGGAAACGAGCGCTGCATCGAGCCGGTCCTCAAGTTTCGAGATGATCTGAAACGGATCTCCCGCCACTTCACCATCGGTCAGATAGTCCTGATCTTCGATCTCCTCAAACGGCATATCGCCGCGTGCGTCAGAATTAACCCACTCTAACACCGCATCGCCCGTGACCATCGAGCCGGTGCTGATACGACAGAGCAAGTCTTTCTTGAGCCGGTAATTGGCATCGATCTTGAGCGTCAGCAACACGCGGCCGTTGTCGAGCAACTCCAGGCTAGAGACACGTCCAATCTGAATGCCACTGCGGCGCACTGGCGTATCCACGGTCACGCCCGGCGCCGTCGGAAACTCGATCTGCACCGTATAACGAGGCCTGAACGGGCTAGGCCAAGCGCCTAGCAACGTAATCAAGATGATCGTGATGATGGCAGCCGCAACCACGACCACACCCACGCGAAATCGAAGTACTCGTTCGTCCATGATCTTGTGCCGTCGCTATTGACAACTGCGGTTGGTGAAAGAGCTCGTCGCAAGCTCCATCACGCACATTGCAGTCGCGGCAGCCTGCCGGCTTCAGCTATTCGTTTGCGCGCAGACTACTCGCCTGGCGCATTTCCATCAGACGCTCGCCCGCTTCACCCTGCACGAACTGCCGCACACGCCGATCGTGGGTCCGATCCAATTCGCTCGGCGGTCCATCAAAAATAATCTGTGGTTCTCCTGGAGTGAGTCGAGAGGTGGGGTAGATCATCACCACACGGTCCGCGACCTTGCGTGCCGTACGCATATCGTGAGTTACGATCACGCTGGTTACGGACGAATGACGCCGAGCTCGCATCATCAGTTCATTGATCACATCGCTCATGATCGGATCGAGTCCCGTGGTCGGTTCGTCGTACAGCATCAGTTCGGGCTTCATGATCGACGCGCGCGCTACTCCCACTCGTTTGCGCATGCCTCCCGACAGCTCCGCCGGTTTCTTGGCAACAACCGAATCGGGCAAGCCGACTTCGGCAAGCCGCTCCAAAACTGCCTGCTGAATTTCCTCGCGATCCTCATATCCCTGTTGCCGCAACGGAAACGCAACGTTCTGCCCCACCGTCATGCTGTCGAATAACGCTGCGTTTTGAAACACGAAACCAAACCGCAGCCGTTGCTTGGCAATCTCTCGCTCATTCAATTGTGATAGGTCTTGACGGTCGAACAACACGTTCCCCTGAGTCGGCTTGATCAACCCGATCATCGTCTTGAGCAGCACCGTCTTGCCACAACCACTCTCGCCAATAATTGCCAGTGTCTGGCCACGGGGAACCGTCAGCGATATATCCTCGAGCACAATTTGTTGGCCAAAACGCACCTGGAGATGGTCGATTTCCACCACGGGAGCTCGCAACGTGTCGTTTTCCGCTAAATCCACCATCTTATAACTGAAAGCCTTCTTGAAGCGTGTACCAAGACTTGCTCAATCCACCAAGTGCCTGTCACAAGAATACCGACGCGCACCGCCAATACGGAGCAGCCTTGTGGGCTGAACAGGTTGCGTGATAGCCTGCTGAATGACTCCCCCCAACGTGTAACCCTTCTTTCATGCCTATCGCAGCCAACTCCCGATGCCGCTCAAAAGAACAACTTCGCGCCTCCCGGCCAGATCGAGTAGTAGACCGTGTCAAGCATGATGCCTAGGAACAGATCAAGCATCAGAATCAAGACGAATGAAATCACGAAGGACGCCGTTGCCGCGCGCCCGACTCCCTCTGCCCCTGGCGTGCAATGAAAGCCACGATAACAGCTGACCATGGCGATCGCCGCACCAAAGAAAACACTCTTGAATACACCCACAAACAAGTCAAAGCCGCCAATGAATTCCCGCGAGTTGTGCAAGTAGAAATGCCGGTCAATACCAAGGATGAAAACGCTGTAGAAATAGGCCCCCACCACGCCCATGAAGTCGGCCATAATCGTCAAGGTGGGAATCATGAAAATGCACGCTAGAAAGCGCGGAACGACCAAGTAGTGAATCGCATTGGCACCCATACTCTCGAATGCATCAATCTGCTCGGTGACACGCATCGTCCCCAGTTCGGCCGCCATCGCGCTGCCAACTCGACCCGCTAACATCGTGGCCGCCAACACCGGACCCAACTCGCGTACCAGCGACATATTGATCACCGCCCCAAGACGCGTTTCGAGACCGATCTGACTGAATTGAAAATGACTCTGAACTGCCAGTACCATGCCAATAAACGTCCCCGTCAGCGCCACGACCGGCAGACTCAATACACCGACTTGATAGAAATTGGGCAGCAGCGTTTCCTTCCGCGGCATGTGCGTGAAGAGCCATACCATCGCACGCCAAATGAATAACGCAAAATCGCCCACCGCCAAGATGCCGTCGACGACCACGCCACCCCAGTCGTTTATCCACTCAACGAGCTAGTTCTGGCGGACTTCGCCACCTTGATTCTGCTCGCCACTTGTCTCTGTCGCGGATGCCATGACTATGCACGTTCTGCTTGTTGAAATGTAATTCTTGCCAGGATAAATGCACGGCTACACGAGACACAGTTGCACGGGACTCGGGGTCCGCTTGCTCGCCAGACAAGGCCGCAATGACATTGCGCTCCACAGGCCGGCAATCTTCCTGCTCCCCGCAGTTCCGCCATTGCGAGTCCCGCCAGCTCAACATGGCTCGCCACCGCCCCCCAACACAGGGGACGCGCAACCGCGCAGCATGAGCCGTCGCAGCCCATGACGCCGGTATCTTCTTCGTCGCGTGAGCGGTGCCGCTTGAGTGTACTTTAAGGAATGCGATGATTTTGCCGATTACCCCGCAGTATTCCAATGGCGGTGGCGCGCAAGACACATGCGCCAACGAACAACGACGAGTTGCCGCGTCGGCGACCGATTCACCGTCGGGGATGCAGCGTGGGGTTGGGCGCCCAAAGAGGCCTCGGAGACGGCATGAAAAAAGCCGCTCGTTGCCGAGCGGCTTGCGGTGTGCGGTGTGCGGTGTGCAACTTGAACGATTGATGCGGCACGACCAGAGGCAACGCCGGCAGCAATCTAATTGGTGCTACTCGGACGAACTCGAGTCGTCTTTTTCCTCGGTTGAATCGGTTGCGGTTGCGCCAACCGGTTCGCCCGGTTCTGGAGTCGCACGTCCCTTGAACTTGAGTTGCGTGATCTTTTCATGATTTGAATCCCAAACCACATCCACGACGATTTCGTCCATGCCTTGGAATTCACCACGCAACAGCTCTTCCGAAAGCGGGTCTTCCACGCGGCTCTCGATCGCTCGACGCAGCGGACGCGCACCATAATCAAGACTCTTGCAACCCTCCTTGATCAGGAAGTCCTTTGCGTCATCGGTCAAAACCAGACCGAAGCCACGATCTTCAAGTCGAGCACGTACGCTCGAAAGTTCCATATCGATGACCTCTTTCAGGTCGTCGGTCGTCAAGTGCCGGAAGATAATGACGTCATCCAACCGATTCAAGAACTCGGGGCGGAAAACGCGTTCGATATGCTCGTTGACACGTTCCTTCATGCTGTCGTAGCCGGCGTCGTCATCGGGACGTTGGAATCCGAACGCCGACTCATTCTTGATCGCTTCCGCTCCGGCGTTCGTGGTCATGATCATGATCACGTTGCGGAAGTCGACGTTACGACCAAAGCTGTCGGTCAAGCGTCCTTCTTCCATCACCTGTAACAGCATGTTAAAGACATCGGGATGTGCTTTTTCAATTTCATCGAGCAGCACGACGGCGTAGGGGCGGCGGCGAATCTTCTCGGTCAGCTGTCCACCTTCTTCGTAGCCAACATATCCTGGAGGCGCGCCGATCAAGCGACTTACATTGTGTTTCTCCATGTATTCGCTCATGTCGATATGCACCAAGGCATCCGAATCGCCAAACATGAATTCGGCCAGTGCCTTGGCGAGCAGCGTTTTGCCGACACCGGTGGGGCCAGCAAAAATGAAGCAACCGGTCGGCCGTTTGGGATCCTTCAACCCGCTTCGGCTACGCCGAACGGCACGCGAAACAGCTTTGATTGCCGCGTCCTGACTGACAACGCGATTGTGCAGTTCGTCTTCCATCTGCATCAAGCGCATCCCGTCTTCGGTCGACAGGCGAGTCAACGGAATGCCGGTCATCTTTGAAACGACTTCGGCAATCACTTCCTCGTCAACCACGCCGTCGGTCTCGCGCGATTTTTCCCGCCACTCGCGCGTGATGGCTTCTTTCTTCTTGCGTAGTTTGTCAGCCTGATCACGCAACGCCGCCGCCTTCTCGAAGTCTTGATTGGCAACCGCCTCTTCCTTTTCCTTGTTCAGTTGCTCAACTTCTTCGTCAATCTCTTTCAAGTCCGGCGGACGCGTCATCGCGCGCAACCGTACGCGTGCTCCCGCCTCGTCGATCACATCAATCGCTTTGTCAGGCAAGCAGCGCGCCGTAATGTAACGCTCCGACATCTCGACAGCTGCCTCCACCGCGTCATCGGTGATCTGGACACGGTGATGGTCTTCGTAACGTTCGCGCAGTCCCTTGAGAATCTCGACCGTCTCACTCTTGTTTGTCGGCTCGACGACAATCTCTTGGAACCGGCGTGCAAGTGCACTGTCTTTCTCAATGTACTTGCGGTACTCGTCCAATGTCGTGGCACCAATACATTGAATCTCGCCACGCGCCAACGCCGGCTTCAAAACGTTGGCAGCGTCAATGGCCCCTTCGGCACCACCGGCACCCACAAGCGTATGCAGTTCGTCAATGAACAAAATCGTGTTGCGTGCGCGACGAACCTCGTTCATAACCGCCTTGATACGTTCTTCAAACTGACCGCGGTACTTGGTACCAGCGACCATCATGGCTAAGTCGAGGACGACGATCCTCTTTTCTGCTAGCAGTTCAGGCACATTGCCGCAGATCACGCGTTGCGCAAACCCCTCGACGATCGCTGTTTTGCCAACTCCAGCCTCGCCCAACAAGACCGGGTTGTTTTTGGTACGGCGGCAGAGGACTTGAATCGCGCGTTCGATCTCTCGCTCGCGACCAATCACTGGATCCAACTTGGACTGTTTGGCCAATTCGGTGAGATCGCGTCCGAAACTGTCCAGAGCCGGCGTTTTGGACTTGCCCCCCTTGGTTGCTCCAGATCCCTCGCCGCCCGCCTCACGTCCACCACGCTCGGGCTCGCTCCCTTCCATGCCATGGCCGAGCAGGTTGAGCACTTCCTCGCGTACCTCTTCCAGCTTCAAACCAAGATTCATGAGAACCTGGGCGGCAACACCTTCCTGCTCCCGCAACAACCCCAGCAGAATATGCTCCGTGCCGACGTAGTTATGGTTCAGATTGCGCGCCTCTTCCATCGAATACTCGATCACCTTCTTGGCACGCGGCGTTTGAGGCAATTTGCCCATGGTGACCATCTCAGGACCACTCTGGACCAACTTCTCGACTTCCAACCGGATCTTTCGCAGATCGACATCGAGATTCTTGAGCACGTTGGCCGCGACACCGCTGCCTTCCTTGACCAACCCGAGCAGAATGTGCTCGGTGCCAATGTACTCGTGGTTGAACCGCTGGGCTTCCTGATTGGCCAATTGCATGACCTTTCGAGCGCGGTCTGTAAAACGTTCGTACATGGAAATTCGCCCTTATTACTTTCGGCCGAGCTGCCTGGTATCACGGGAAACAGACTAGCCACTCGGCGCGCTTTGTCGGCTTAGGTCCAAAAACTTCGGAATCTGCCTTAATTCACCGTACCTCGCAAATCGAGGATAACCCTTGCTTCGCAGGGATTTAGTACCCGATAGCGAGCGTTGAGGGGACGGGATTATGCCTGTTCTGCGGCTCACGCACCCGGCGCAGACACTGCGTCGAGCAAGACAAGTTCTCGCTCAATCTCAAATCGCCAACGGGCCGCCCCATCGAGCTCGCAAAGACGACCTAACTGTCTACGTGCCAAATCGATACGACGACTCCGCCGATATACGGACGAAAGGAGCAAATGCGCTTCGACATCGTCCAGATTGCGTTGTATCAACTGTTCCAGCAACGCCTGTGCCTCGACCCAGTGCCCTCTTAAGTATTCGGCCTGCGCCTGAATAAACAAGTCCTGCTGATCATGACCCGGCAGATCGCTGGCCAATACGTGACATCGAACCGCCTGCCACACGCCAAATGCCCAGAACGCGACGAGTATTGCCCAGCCATATCCGCACCAGGATTTCCAGGCCCCATCAGCGCGAACAAAACTGGCCAGCAATACCAAGTTCAATAGCACCGCAAACGCGATGGCCATACCCATGGCCGTCAAGTCCCCGCGTTGCCAAAGCCGCGAAAGTCCCGGCCATAGGTATGTTATCCGGCTGGTGCCGCGCATCCGTTCCACGATCCAGCTTCCCTACGATTAGGAGCTGCCTGGCAAGTAAGCCACCGGCAGCTTGCCCCCAAAACTCCTGCTTTTCAGGGACATCGCAAACGTAATCCGGTCACTCACCAACGCACAACAGCATCTTGGTCCTGCCCTCGCATCATGACGAAGTCGCTCCCAAATTGTAACCCCGCCTTGGAATCCCAACAAGGCAACTAAATCCCCCAACTGGGTTGTATTTCAAGCAGACAATAATTCAACCAGAATCAACTCGATTCCATTTCAAAACCTTCACCCCTTCGACTCTTGACTCTTGACGCTCGACGCTCGACACTCAAACGCATGCCACGCAATGCTCCGCAGCTCGATCGACGCCACCACGCGGCCGCCTACCGGATTCTCGATGCGAACTTTAATCGCTGTACGGAAGGCCTGCGGGTGGTCGAGGAATATGCGCGCTTTGTGCTCGACGCCCCCCAACTGACCCGTACCTGCAAGCAACTGCGACATGACCTGAGCGATTTGCTCAGACAAGTCCCAGCACATCAGCTGCATGCCATGCGCGATGTACCAGGAGATGTCGGGACCAACGTCTCGACGAAGACCGAGTATCAACGTCTTGACTTGCGCGACGTTGCCGCGGCAAACATGAAACGGGTGGAGCAATCGCTCCGCAGCATAGAGGAATATGCCAAAGTGGTGGCACCCCATCTGACGGTCGGCATCGAGTCGATCAGGTACCGGGCTTACACGCTTGAACAGGCCATATCCACACTCGCGGCAAGCCGCCAACGGCTTGCCGATGCGCGACTGTATGTCCTTATGGACGGTCGTGAATCGATCGAAGCGTTTCGTGAACTCGCATTGGCACTGACGGGTGGCGGAGTCGATCTATTGCAACTGCGCGACAAGCAATTGTCGGATCGCGAATTGTTCGAGCGTGCCAAGATACTGCACCTGGTGACAACAGATAATAACACTCTGTTTATCATGAACGACCGAATCGATTTAGCCTTGGCCACCGGCGCAGACGGCGTCCATCTGGGGCAAAGCGAATTACCAGCCCGTGAAGCGCGTCGCTTGCTGGGCCCCGATGCGTTGATCGGCGTTTCGACGCACTCGATCGAGCAAGCGCGGCAGGCGGTCCTCGACGGCGCCGACTATCTTGGCTGTGGTCCAACGTTTCCATCATCCACAAAGACCTTCCAGCAGTTCCCCGGCTTGGAATACCTGCGTGAGGTCAGCCACGAGATCGCACTGCCGACGTTTGCCATCGGCGGAATTACGCCGCGGAACATCGGCGACGTGCAACAGGCAGGCATGACTCGCGTCGCTGTCTCTCATTGCGTGAGCAACGCGTCCGATCCCGCTCGGGCGGCGCGTGAACTGGCCGCATCACTCCACGCCTGAATCGTTCCGCCCCGTCCTATAGCACCTGGCGTCTTTCGATCCCGGCCAGAATTCCAACGTGACGTTCGAGCACAACCAACAGCACGCGATTTCACTGCCCCAGCGATTCGGATGGCCCTTTGCGAGCTGGCTCTTTGAGAGGTGAGTTCTTGCCAGCTGGGCCTTTCAGAGCTGGGGTTTCGCGCGATGGGTCTTCACGCGATAGCGGGCCAACACGCGACGACGCTGAGTCTGTTGAGTGACGTGGACCGGATCGTGACCGGCTGCCCCGCCGACCACGTTCAAAGCGTTTACGAAAATAGAGTTTCCGAAGTTCGTGATACATGCGATCGCGCGGCATGGACTCAAGCCGTTCGCGTTCTTCCCGACTGAGCGACTCGCGCACAAATCGATCTAATTCACGCGGTCCGATCGTTGGCATGATACGGCTCAATGCGGCAGCGCGCATCCAATTCAGAATGATCTGCGACCGTTCCGCATTGCTCGTCGCTTTTTCGAGCACGGCACGGGCTTGACGGGAGACACGTTTTTCCAATTCCGCTTCGTCCTCAGGAGTTGGTTTGGGCAACAAATCGAAGCGATCCTTCGGGGTCAACCCCGGCTTGGAGTTCGCATCGGCAAGAGGTTGTCGAGCCCTCTTGCCGACCGAGCGTGAAGCGTCGGATGAGGTGGCCCTTGGTTCGGCGGGGGGCCTACGAAACGGTCGCGATTCGGGTCGAAAATAGCAAAACCGCAACAGGTGAATATGCTTATTCGGGTTGAAATTCGTTTTCATCTCCGCCGTGTGGCGGTTGTCGGGGATGGTGGCCAGGATTTCGGCAACGTGGCCAAGCAGAAACTTATCGGTCCAGGCGCAGATCACTTCCAGATATTGAGGGCTGAGCAATTCCTTTGACTTGATCACTTTGCTAACCATCTGCCGAAACCGCTCGGTGGCCTGCGCATCGACTAGCTCTTTGATCCGAGCCAACCGTTGATCGGCCGGCAGTTTGGAAAGCTTCGCTCGTTCGACCGGCGCCAAGGTGCCGAGCCAGTCCACATAGCGTTGCAGCGTGCCGCGCAATTGATCGTAGTGTTGATCTTGCACCAGCGACTCATGCAGTTTGCGATAGTGCTGCTGTTCCTCAGGCGTCAGTTCATCGAAACGCCGCTTCTGTCGTAGCAAGCGTGTCTTCTCGGCATCTGACATCTTTTCGAGCCGGGCGCGCCGCTGTGATAACGATTCATCCGCCCCTACCACACGCAGCGGTAGATTGGCAACAGCGAAGGCGGCCAGCCCGAAAATGAGCATCACCTTACAGGCCATCTTCCACCTCCTCGTCGAACAGTCCTGACTGCTCCAACTGCTTCAGAAAATCGACGCTATCCGCATAACGATAGAGATCAACATCCTCGATGACGGGCAAATCTCGGACTAATTGCTCATTGGGGCGCGCCAACACCAGCGAACTCAGCCAGAAACTGGCCAGCACGACCACGGCCAGCCCGCCGCCGCCGAGCCACCACGCCCATTGCTTCTTGCGTTGAGTCGATTCGTGTTGTTCTTCCAGGTCGCGTTCGGCCGACAGCGCCACCATTTCGACAGTTGTCTGCGCAAACGAATCGCTGACTTCTGCTTTCGGCAGCGCGTCGAGCATATCCCACGCGCTTTGCAACTGCCGCAATTCGCGTCGAAAACTCTCATCCTCGGCCAAACGTCGCTCGACCTTCAGGGACCCCTCGGCATCGAGTTCGCCATCGAGATAAGCCACCAGCTGATCGTACGATCCGTCTTCCGCGTTGTAGGAGCTAACTTCAGTCATCGCAACAACCACTGCAAAATAAACGTTCCACCAACTTTGCCGGCCGGCAGCATCCCAAAACGGCTCGCACCGCACCACGTGCGACGCGCGCCAATCGCAATCCAACGTCCCAAGCAATCACGGCGTTTCATCCCGATTCGCACCGGGCAAAACACCTTCTTTCATGTACGGCTCCAAAGCCGTACGCAAATTCACTCGTGCCCGCGAAAGCAAGGACTTGACCGCTTGCGATGTCAACTCCATCGTCTCACCAATTTCGGCATAACTCATCCCCTCGAACTTCGACAGCAACAGCGCCAAACGTTGTCGGTCACTCAGCAATTGGATCGCCTGTTGCACAATCTCGGCGCGCTCCGAACGGTCCAGCTGACGCGTCGGCATCAAGCCACTCGCATCCAACGCCATCTGATCAAGCGGTGTTGGTCCGTTGTCCCGATTCTCGCGCGGCGATAGATTCACTTCGCGGCGACGTGCCAACGAGCGCAGCGCGTTGCTGGCGACGTTATTGGCGATGGTGAAAAGCCACGTGGAGAACTTCGCGCCGGGTTGGTAAGTCTTGCGCGCCCGAAAGACACGTAGGAACACCTCCTGAGCCAAGTCCTCTGCCAAATCCCGCTTCTGCACTAGCTGTTCAAGGACCGCCGTCAAACGGCCTTGATAGCGCAGCACCAACTCCTCAAAAGCCGCCGCGTTGTCATCGCGCACTTGCAGCATCAGCCGCACGTCCGGATCGCGGAGCTCATAGTTCGGCGCCGTTGTATCGTTGAGGGGCAATCGCGGTTCCTTACCCTGAGGCGTTTTTTCAGCATCCCCGATGCGTCCTTTTGGATGCCGTGCACTTGGTCAGTGATGCAATACTTCAGTTTAAGTCCCGCAGCCCAAATATTCTACGTCTCCCCCACGCCCTGACGTCGGCAAGATTCGCGTCGTTCGCCAGACCGCAACACCGCCAGGAGCGTGAATTCATGGGATATCTAACCCCGATGCCGGGCCAAGGGACCGCTGGCACATGCCAGTTTTTGCCGCGCGCCGCCTCTCCGTCAGCTGCGCCGGCACCTGTTTCTTGCCAAAATGATGCCTCTTGCGCTTCGTGCACAGAAGAAGAGACCGATGTGCTAGTTCGGCACAGATCGTACGAACACGGCGTGCACATCTGACACCGTGCGGCACTAAATCGTCCGATCATGCCCTCAGGCATCAACGGCTGGGTCTTGATGAGATCGACGCAATTGGCCGCACGCCGCATCAATCGATTCGCCTTTCTTCTCCCGAAATTGCACATTCACGCCACTCTCCTGCAGTAGATCCCGAAATCGACGAATCGAGCCATCGGAGGGAGTTCGATAAGGCAGGCCGGCGACGGGATTGTAAGGTATGACGTTGAGCATGGCGGCACGACCACGCAACAAACTGGCCAACTGCCGAGCATGCTGCGCTCGATCGTTGACCCCCGCAAGCAATACATACTCGTAGGTCAACCGCCGCCCGGATGCCGCAAAGTACTCGTCTGCCGCACGCAGGACATCCTGCAACCCGGTCTTGCGATTGATCGGTACTAATTCGTTACGCAACGGGTCGTTGGGAGCGTGTAGCGAGACGGCCAAGTGATAGTGACGATCGTGTCGGGCCAAACGACGCATGGCCCCAGGAATGCCGACGGTCGAAATCGTGATGCGGCGCGTGCTGATCCCCAAACCACTTTCGGCGGAAATCTGGTCCAACGCAGCCAACGTATGATCCAGGTTGGCAAGCGGTTCCCCCATCCCCATCACCACAACATGACTCAAACGCTCGTCCTCCACCAACAGACGCTGCAAGTGCAACGTTTGCTCGATAATCTCCGCGGCGGTCAGGTTGCGTTGGACCCCAAGCAACCCGCTGGCACAAAACACGCACCCCATGGCACAGCCCACTTGCGTGCTAACGCAGACCGAACGGCGCTGTTGGTCCCGCAATAACACACACTCAATTCGGCCACCATCGGCATGCTCGAGCAACAGCTTCTCCGTGCCGTCGTCGGCACGGCGAGTCATTGCAAGGTGCAACGACGAAACCTGAAAGCCCTCGGCCAATTCAGTTCGTAGCTTCTTGGGCAAGCTGCTCATGGCATCGAACGTGGCGGCACGCCCGCGAAAAACCCACTGCTTGATCTGCTGCGCGCGGTATGCCGGATAACCATGCTCAGCAAGCCATTGGACAAGCGCCGCGTCATTCAATTCCAGCAGATGTTTCATGTGGCAAGTCCCAACGTCGTTCTTCTGCTCATACGTTTTCTGCTTGTGGTTTTTCTGACTTCTCTGCCGTTACAATGTGGAAACCGTTCGGGTCGTTCTCTCTTGAGGGCAAAGAAAATGACAGGCAAGAAAAGAGGAATGGCATCGCTGTACGTACTTCGCCTGCCGCCACGTCGCCCCCCTCAGGCGCCCCCCCTCAGGCGCCCGATGCGCCGTCACTCGTATTCTGCACACAGCAGCGGGCTCAAGAACCGCTCGCCACCATCATACTTCATCGCGCCGGTGACACCACTGCGCCAGACGTTGTCGTAAATCACCATCACGCAACGCCGTCGCCAGCGCGTCAACGTCAGCAAACACGTGACGACTGCAAAACCGCACCACCCAATTGTGCACCAGGGGACTAATGGTCAGCACAACTCGGCCCTGCCGGTACGCTTCCCACATCTCGATCGCGGTACCCATCGACGCCTCGGGCACAAACGCGATCACCACATCAACCTCGCCACACATCCGATTGTGCCCCAGAAACACTCGCTTTCCCTGCTCGTCATCGTATTCTAACGAGTCCTGGTGATCTGCCAGCGGGTCATAAACATCGGCATCGGGGAAATGCTCGGCCAGCAATTGCTTCAGCTGGTCACGATACCCCTGATGATGCAACACTTCGCCCAAATGCGAACCTTGCATGATGCCGGCAATAAAAAAACGCATGATCAATCTCGGAACGTGTTTTGAGATGGCCCAAGATGGTCGACTTCTTGGCAACCCAAACGTGAGCCCATGGAACGGAGGTCCGATCAAGGCTCGGAGCCGCCAACGCGGCGACAGGGATTACGATTGAGAATACGAACCCAAACTGCCCGACAGGCAGGCAACCACCCCCAAAGTGGGTGTTGCCGTCCAGCCGTTTCATGTTAGGAATAGACTATAGACTCCAGCGCTTCAAGAATACAGTGTAACTCGCATCGCAATCGTCCGGCCCGCATGATCCTCCGTGGCCTTTGTGCCACTTAGATACACTTAGGATAATAGACCTGTTTTGTTGCGCAAATTCCAGCGACCAACGGGAGCGGGTCAATGGCGTCCGAGCGGTAGCTCGTCATTGGTTGGCGGCCCTGCCGCCTTGGGAGCTCCGCGGCCAGTCCTTTTGGGCCACAGAGAGCACTGAGATCACAGAGAAATCAGCTGCACACAACGCTCCAATCATGACGAATCTTCGGTCAATTGCCACGGCGTTTTGTGCAACTGAAGAGTATACTTTGACACCGTTTCTTTTTGGGCGTCTAGCCGTTGGCAAATCGATCGATCGGCAGAAACGGGCAACTCGACACGGGCAACTCGACACGGGCAACTCGACACGGGCAACTCGACACGGGCAACTCGACACGGGCAACTCGACACTGGCAACCATCCTGCTTGAGGGCGAATTATGAAATCCCCCCGAACGACTTTCTTGGTCTTGGCCGTATTGTTCTTGAGCGCCGGGCTTCTGGTTGCGCAGAGCAGGCAGAAGGCTACACAAGCGGAAACCAAAGACGCTGCCAAACAACGTCAACGCGAATCCCCCGCGTCCCACAAGAGTTCGGCGCAAAGGTCCGGGAAACAGAAGTCCAAGAAACAGAAAACCGAGCAGATCGTCCACACGGACAAGGAGTGGCGCAAGATTCTCACGCGCGACGAGTTTCGAGTGCTCCGCAAGAAGGGGACCGAGAAACCGTTCCGAAACAAGTACGATAAGCACTTCAAGCCAGGCACCTATGCCTGTGCGGCATGTGGTCAGGAGCTGTTTGCGTCCAATACAAAATTCAATTCCGGCTGCGGGTGGCCAGCCTTCTATGCCTCGCTGGCTGGCGATCGCATCAAGATGACATCCGATTTCTCACTCGGCATGGTACGTACGGAGGTCACCTGCACACGCTGCGGATCACACCTGGGACATATCTTCAACGATGCCCCACAGACGCCAACCGGCCAGCGTTTCTGCATTAACTCGGTCTCGCTGAAGTTCATTCCTGCTAAATCCAACGGCAAGGGCGCCGAGTCGAAGCATCCACCAACGTCGAAGCGCAACAAGCCCCGAAGCAACTGACTACGCTCGACGCGATGACCACCTTTGGCACCCTACTCAAACAGAAAACTGACAACATCTTCATCTTCGCACCTCTTCGTATCGCACTGCGATGGAAATCCAGCCTTGCCCGACGTGTAGCTGACGCAATATACCCGCAATGGGTTCATTCTAGCAAACAATCAGCAAGTGGCTGGAAATCGTGCACGATGGCGCGAAAGCGGGACGGTGAACCGGCCGTAAGACACGTTCGGCTCGGGAATGGCTTTACCAGAACACGATGTAAAGAACGACGGTAAGGCAGACGACGACGATGCCAGCCGCGAACGCACCGCGCGACGTCTTCAGGTCCATGTCCTTATTGACGGGCAGATCGACCGGCCTATCGAGTGGTTTGACAATCGTAATGACCGTCAACACGGCGATCACCGCGAAGAAGCAATATGCCATGCGGTTAAGGAAGGCGATTTCCGGCGCCCAGATGAAGAGGATACCGTAAAGGATCGGGTTCAGGAGCAGGCCAACGGTGCCAATGATGCGAGGGGCTCGATGCACCAACAGACCAAACAGGAAGATCGCCAGGACCCCAGGTGACATGAACCCCTGGAATTCCTGAATGAAGTTGAAAATCCCGCCGAACCCGGGATGCCCCAGGAAGGGAGCGATCCCCATCGCGATCAGCACAAACACAACGACAAACACACGACCGACCGAAACCAGCGTGTATTGTTGAGCCTTCGGGTGAATCGCTCGGTAGATATCCATGGTGGCGATGGTCGAAGCCGAATTAAGCATCGAGGCGAGTGAACTGATCACGGCACCGAAGATCGCGGCCAGGACAAACCCCTTGATCCCGACGCCGACGGGCAACAGACGCCGAATCAACGTGGGAAACGCGTTGTCATAGTCGTGCGCCACCAGTTCGTCGACACTCACCTTCTTGCCCAACTGCTTTTCCGCAGCCTCAGTGAAGCTAAGACTGAAGGCGGCCAAGTCAGCTTCTATCGGGTTTTCGGCCAACGTCTTATCCAACGAGAGCTTGCTTCCCACTTGCTTTTGGTTGTAGTTGACGATCGCCAGCAAGTCGGCCTTGGTGTGGACTTCCGCAAACGCATCGTTGAATTTGTACAAGGGCGTCTTTTCACTAGCGACGGCTCCCTTTTTGAGCAGTTCATCGATCTTATCGACCTTGGCCTTGTTCCACTTATCGTTGCGATCTGGCTTCATGCTGTCCGAGAGTCCGGTGTATAGCTCGGGTGTCTTCTCGGCAAGGATCAGCGCATTGCGATTGGTCGCATCATCCTTCAACTCGCCGTTAAAGAGATTGAATGCGAGAATACCAGGGATCACCACAATGAAGGGAATAATCAGCTTGAGGAATGCGGCAAACACGACCCCCTTCTGCCCCTCGGCCAGTGATTTCGACCCAAGTGTGCGTTGCGTGATGTATTGATTCAAACCCCAATAGAAGAAATTCGGGATCCAGAGCCCAACCACCAGCGCCGTCCAGGGAATTTTGGAATCGTCCCAAGGCCGGACCATGTGCGTCTTACCTCTGGGCAATTCACCTTCGTTAAGATCCCAGAAACGCTGCACCGCACCGGCATCTGCCAAGCTCTCGACCGTCACTTCGTCGTTACGCGCGGTCTTGATCAGCTCGTTGGGATCGGCATCCGCCAACGTCTTCATGGCAAAGAACGCAATCACGATCCCACCAATGATCAACGCCGAGCCTTGCAGCAGATCGGCCCAGGCACACGCCTTCAGGCCGCCGACAAACACATAGACCGCACCCAGAATGCCAATGATGTAGCAACCGACCGTAATATTGCCGAAATCCAACCCAAGCAGCGTCAGGCCCTGAAAGTTGCCGGTGATCACCTTGGCACCCGAAAAGATGACCGATGCCGTCGGCACGCCGACCAGGATAATCAGGGTAATAACGGCCATCATCAAGCGCGCGAAGGCGTTGTAACGGTATTCGAGAAACTCGGGGATCGTGTAAATGCCGCTGCGTAGGAAGGTCGGCAGAAAGACAAACGCAACCACCACCAGCGTGACCGCCGCCATCCACTCGTAACTGGCGATGGCCATACCCAGCCAGTCGGCTGCCTGGCCACTCATACCCACGAATTGTTCTGTCGAAATATTCGCGGCGATCAGGGAAAAACCGACCAGCCACCACGTAAGTCCACGACCGGCGAGAAAGTAGTCTTGAGCGCCATGCGCACTGTCGGGCTCCTCTCCCTTGCTCATCCACAAGCCGATGAACAGAACGGCGGCAATGAACCCCAAGAAAACGAGAATATCGATGGGCCCAACGAATTCCATATCAACAGACCTTTCAGACGCTCTCAAACACGGGTCGTGAATTTCAACAATTGCGTAGTATAGCCAAGAGACATCCCACTTGAAAATCAGGGACCGCAATCCGGGGTCGATGGTGACCGCGTGGGGGAAATCCACTAGAATTCCAGCGTCAGCGCTCGAAATCCTCGATGCGCGCGCTTCCAGGACCGCAGAGACGGGCAAGAACCTGGTAGGAACACTGGGCAGCCGAATGCGAAACCACCGGTTTTGGAACGATTCAACCACGTGGCGACACGGTAACCTGCGACACTTGCCAAGCATTACTTGCACCCGAGGTTGCCGCAGTCAGGCCAAGAGTGTGGCACGTTTTCCGGACCGTTTACCTGGGGTCACAATCATCGGGCCGTAACCAGAAGCAGCGCGACCATAACCCCCCTTGGCGGAGCGAAACATGTTTTCGATGGAGCCTCAACGTACCGACTATGACGTCAACTTCACTTGCTTGGGATTTCACGTTCGCATCCATCCGTTTTTCTGGCTCGCCGGATTGATTCTCGGTGCCAGCGGTGTCTGGAACGAGCAAGGCGAGGTGGTTCCGAACGCGGCCGTCATGTTGCTCAGTTGGATGGCCGTGGTGTTCGTTTCGATCTTAGT
>JAJRVM010000198.1 GCA_024277285.1 Planctomycetota bacterium | reverse complement strand
TCGCGCGGTCGAGCGCAACACAAAGTTGCAAGCCGAACTCGATCAGTCCAAGGCAGAGATTCGTCAGCTCAAAGCGGAGCGGTTCGGAAAACAATCTGAGCAGAACGGAGGCAGGCGTCGTTTTCCGGAATGTTCGTGCCACTGCATGCTCGAACGCATTTCCCATCCTGATCGATCTGGCACTGCCAAACGCATAACCAACACGCCGCCAGTAACTGCACGCAGTGCGAACCGGCTAGCCGGTTTCCAATGGCAGCTCGAGCGCCGCTTCACACTGCTCAACTTGGCGTTTGCGTGTTCGCGTCGATGTGTGTCTTTGTGGGGGATATCTGCCGTTAGAAAACGTACGGAATGAGCAGTGGCACGGACGCGCACCGTACTCGTTCTTCGCAAAACAGTGCTTGCCGCGCGGCGTCGCATCGTCGACGGCCCCGGAAAACTCGATGCGCAGTGGTCGTGCCATTGCCCTATTCTAGCCGCTCGACCGCCACGCTATATTACAGTCACTTTCGTCAGCGCACTTGCATTCACGTATTCGGTGAATGTGACCACCGTGGCAACATGTAGAGCCGTAATGTCTCACCTTCATTGTAATGTGTGCCGTGCCACAATTACCTTCACGGCACGGAGTGCCGTGCCACATTGCGTCCGCGAGGAAATATGATGAACCGCAACCAGCCTCTGTCCTTCCTTTTGATCTGTCTTGTCGTTGTGGGAGGGTGCTCGTCTGCTAAAGACGATACCACTCCATCTGGGAACAAGGCGCCATCTGAGAACAAAGCCGCCGCAAAATCCGCCAGCCAAGCGAGCACGAGCAAAGCTGGCGACGTCAGCAAGCCACCCAAGGTGAAAGGGCAGGGCGATGACACCGCGTCGGTCGAACAACTACAGAAGTTGGCGCAGGCGTTGAGAAAAGATGGCAATGGTAATGTGATCGAGGTCAATTTCCGGGAATCCACAATCGATGATTCAACTTTGGCACTGCTGCAAGGACTGCCGAAACTAAAATCGGTTTTACTTAACGAAACAGGCATCACCGATGCCGGCCTGGAATCGTTGGCTAAGATTTCGTCCTTGCGTAATCTCGACTTACGTGGTTGCAAGATCAGCAATGTCGGCTTGCAACATCTGGCGAATTTAACGGGGCTCGAGGCGTTGCGGCTCAATGGCAAGAGCGGCGCCACCACGGTTGACGATGACGGCATGGACGCGCTCAGCAACATGACCAAACTCAAGGCACTGCTGTTGGACCAACTCTGGATCAGCGGCGATGGGCTGGCCAAACTCGACAAACTGACCAACTTGCAGGAACTCTACCTGGCCAATTCGCTTGTGGATGATGATGCATTGAAAACAATACAGCAATTCCCGAAGCTCAAGAAACTGCGCATTTCCGCCACGCAGATCACCAGCGAAGGTTTGGCACACTTGTCAGGAATGACGCATCTGGAAATGCTCGACCTGAGCGAAAACAGCCAGGTGTTTGACGAGGGCATGGAGCATCTAGCCGGCATCACGTCGCTGAAAGACCTGAACCTCTGGCGCGTACCGATCACCGACGACGGCGTGAAGCACTTAGCAGACTTGGTGAACATGGAACGCCTGAACCTTGACAACACGCAACTGTCCGACGCCGGGCTGCCGTACCTGGCCGGCATGCACAAACTGGCGTTTCTCCACCTGGGCTCCACCGCCATATCAGACTCCGGACTCAAAGACCTCGAACCACTCACGTCGCTCAAAGATCTCAAGGTCACGCGCACCGCCGTGACAGCCGCCAGCGTCGAGCAACTCAAGAAGAAGCTGCCAAACACGGAGATTCAGCTGAAATACATCGCTGGCGAATAACCCACTTCTTCTCTTGCCCGCGAATGAAAACAGCCGGAACGCCATCCACTTCACGACGGCAGAAAAGGGCAAAGAAGACTATGGGCAAAGAATAACGCTTGATGGATTGCTGTCTGAGCCGGCAGCTGTTTGCCAGTGTTCGAGCGCAGCGCGCGAATTCGGAACGAAAACCGGCGCGTCGACGGTTAGCAGGATGGCCTCAGCAAGGGACTTCTTAGCAGCGCCGGCCCACTCCACTTCCTGCGGAGGCATCGAGAGAGCCGGCTGTATCTCGTTTCCTGCGCCGCCAAAGGGAAGCAGCGGGCAACGCTTGTTCATAACGATTGCCCGCGCTGCTTTCGATCGGCCGCGAATGGGAGAACTCGTCCCGTCGCCACTCAGACCACTTCCCAACCTTTGCGATGCGGTGTTTGGATGTACTGATCCGCCTCGGGGCAGTTGGTCGCCTTGAGATTCTTGGCGTCCCAATCCAACGGCTTGCCGATCCGGTAAGCGACGTTGCCCAGCAGCACCGCTTCGGTCAGCGCACCGGAATAGTCGAAGTTACAGGTCGTTGGCGAACCATCCTTGCATGCTTTGACCCACTCGGCATGATGGCCGATCGAACGCGGAATCGAGGGCTCGGGCAGTGGGAAATTGGAAAACTTCTCGGCCGGAAACAGCTTGTAGCTGCCGTAGTTGGCAAACATCTTGCCTTCGGTACCAACGAACATCACGCCGCTGCTGGGCACGCGTTCCCCAGCCACTTTCTTCGGAATCATGTTGCCGTCGTACCAGGTGAACGCGACCGGCGCGAGTCCTTCGCGTTCGGGGAAGCGGTAGCGAACGGTCAACCCTTTCGGACACGTCTCCGGATGCACGGCCGGGCCTTCCGCTTCGACGTGCGTGGGATGGCGCAGCTTGAGTGCCCAGAAGGGCAGGTCCATGTAGTGGCAGGCCATATCGCCGAGCGTCCCCTGGCCGAAATCCCACCAGCGGCGCCATTGTGCGGGATGATAGATTCCGGGCCAGAACGGACGCTCAGGAGCGGCGCCCAGCCAGAGGTCCCAGCTCAAATTGGCCGGCGGCTCTTGACCGCCCTCAGGTCGTTCACCACCACCCCATCCCTTACCGACCCAGACGTGCACTTCGGTCACATCACCCAACGTCCCCGCCTGTACGATCTCGACCACGCGCCGGTAATTCTCCCCCGCATGAATCTGCGTGCCCAACTGGGTTGCCACGCCGAATTTCTTGGCCGCTTCTCTCACGACACGACACTCGTGAACCGTGTGAGTAAGCGGTTTTTCGCAGTAGACATGTAACCCAGCGCGAATCGCTCGGATCGTTGCCGGTGCATGGTGGTGATCGGGCGTGCCGACCATCACCGCATCGATCTTACCAGCTTCCTTGGTCAACATTTCACGGTAATCGGCATAGAGCCGAGCACTGGGAAATTTGCCGCCAGCGCGTTTCAAGTAATTCTCGTCAACGTCAACCAAAGCTACGATATTCTCCTGCTTCAGCCCACCGATATCTGCCGCCGCGCGATTGGCCGTGCCAATGCATGCAATATTCAGCTTTTCATTGGCCGATTTACTGGCGGCGGTGGCCGCTGCACTCCAGACACCGGTCGACAACACGGCAGCACTGGCGGCGGTGGTCTTCAAGAAACGACGACGCGACACGTTCGTCTTGTTCCGCATGGCTTTTGGTCCTTGAAAAAAAGGCGGGATACATAAAGGAAGGAACCGCGCCAACACGCGCGGTCGATTTGCCTGTCACACATTATAACGCGCCGCAAGAAGCGATTACAGCAGTTCGAGCAACTGGGTCGGGCAACTGGGGATCGGGCCGCTGTCACCGCTGCGAGGCATAATGGGGCAAAGCGTGGTTTCGCCAGCCGAATCGAGCGCGAAACCCCGCGCCGACGCTCAGAACCGGTCGACGGTCGGCCCGTTGCAGTCCGCCATCGGCCTTGTGGCGAAACGTGCGTCAGGAAATGAGCCCCGTTTGTCGGCCGGCGCGCGCCAGAACATCAAGCGCCAGGTCAATGTCGGCATCCGTGTGGATCGCCGAAACACAAGTGCGCAAGCGCGGCGAGTCCATCGGTACGGCAGGATAGCAAACCGGAATCACCAGCAGCCCTTCGTCGCGGCAAAGCCGTGTCATTTCCAAAGCCGTTTCGTCGTTGCCCATCATGATCGGCACAATGGGAGTCACGCTCTTGGCCGTGTCGAACCCGAGCGCCGTGAGCCCACTGAGATAGTGAGTCACATTGCGCTGCAGCTGGCGAACGAGTTCCGGCTCGCGTTCAAGGACTTCAACGGCGGCAATCGCCACAGCCGCATGACTGGCAGCCAAGGCGCCACTGAAGATATATCCGCGCGCGTGGTGGCGCAGGAACGTCGTGACCTCGTTGCGCGCGGCAACAAAACCGCCGCCGCCGGCAAACGTCTTGGACAACGTTCCCATCTTGATGTCAATGTCGTCAGGCCCAAGGCTGAAGTGCTCCTGCACGCCACGACCCGTTGCACCCAATACTCCCAGGCTGTGCGCTTCATCCACCATTAACATCGCGCCATGTTGCTTACACAACTTGACGACAGCCGGTAGATCGATGATATCGCCGTCCATGCTGAACACGGCATCAACCACAACCAAAGTGCGCCCGCCATCCGCCTGCTGTAATAGCTCGGCAAGCGAATCCATGTCGTTGTGCCGATATTCCCAATACGTCGCTCCCGACATGCGACAACCGTCCATGATGCTCGCGTGATTCCACTGATCACCGATCACATAGTCACCCGGACCCACCAAACAGGAAATCGTCGACAGGTTGGTCACATAACCACTGCTGAAAGCAACCGCATCCTCCGTCTGCATGAAATCCGCCAGCTTACGCTCCAATCGTCGATGCACCGTGGTGGTGCCGGTCAGCAGTCGCGCGCCGTGGTGCCCGGTGCCAAACTCGTTGACCGTGCTTATCGCCGCTTGCTTGAGATCCGGGTGCCCCAGCAGTCCCAAGTATTCGTATGACCCGAGCATCAACATGCGTTTGCCGTCGGCCACAACCCAAGCACCGTCGTGCTGTGAAATCTCCGGCTCGAAATAGTAGCGTCCGTGCTCCTTCAACTTGTTGACGCGGCGATTCAAGAGCGCATAGCGTTGCATGAGGCCAGGCGAATCGGCGGTATCCGAGGCCGGGGCCGTATCCGCACAACTGCACGCCGTCGTTTCATCGATAGCCGTGTCGGCGTCCGGGCGCTTCATCACACGGATGCTGTCAATATACTCCACCAATTCGTTGATCGTTTCCAACTCAAAGAGAACTTCCGGGTTGAGCGTCTTGCCCGTGATCTCCTCAAGCTGGTTCCCAATCGTTGCGGCGCCCAACGAGTCGATCCCTAGCTCGAATAGGGGCGCATCATAATCGATCTGCTTGACGTCGACCTGAGCTTCTTCGCGCAGCCAACGCACAATGACATCATGTACAATCTGCGCGGTTGTTAATTCTCGACCCGAATCTGTGTCGGCGTTCTTAGCGCCTGGAACCGATGGACTTGCCACGTGAGGCTTCTCCTAGTGAAGTACATTTTTTCGGGCGGTTCACAATACGAAACCGCACCCATTCGTCAGCGCCAATCACCCGCGCCACCAACCATCAGCGCCCGCCTGAAGATGCTCGCCGCAACGAACGCCGGATCCCACCAGATTGGACCGCCAGACTGGACCGCTGCATAGAAGGACGGAGTTCGCGCCGCCGAGAGCGTCCCAACTCAACCGCCCCGCACTCCCTTGCCTAACTACCTGGCAGCCCCACTGCGCTATCCGCAAACCTGGCGTGCAAGCGAAAAGAACGCGGTCGTCAAATGGACCGCAACCGAACGAGTGACTCCCTCCATGCCGCACAAAACGTCAGTCAGCCCCTTAATGCCCGCCAACAAGCAGTATTATTTTGGCGAATCGCTGACGATCTGCATAGAGGTTTATTCCTTCGGCGATTCTGGCCTGCATACGCCACTCGAAAAAATGCCACCATCAGGGAATCGCCTGACACCCCCACAGAGCCGCTCTATTCCTTCAGCCGCTGCAACACCCCCTGAAACACCACGTCGTCTTGAAACGAATCGCGTCGCTGCAAGACGTCCAGATGCCGGAAATCGGCCAGCACGGTATCGGCCACCCCTTCCAAACGGCCTCGTTTCACCGCAACAACACCATCCCCTTTGCCTCGAATGACCTCGTCCAGATCGGCAAGCCGTTGGTCGAGATGCGGCGCAAACAGACCAACGGTCGTACTGCGGCCGGCAGCCGTCTTCAGACGCGCGCGTAACCGATCAACCTGGTCCTGCTCGAATCGGCCACCGGTACCAAGAAAAACCGAGTAGCGCACGCCAGGATTGAGAGGCTGTGCGTTCAATTTTCGCAGGAAAGGTGACTCCGGCTTTAAGTCATTTCTCGCTTCCGAAAGCCCGTCCTCAACGGCGACGTAGAATCGCGTCACATCGTCGGACACTGCCTCACCGGCAACGTGGTCGAAGAGATCGATCCCGAACGCGAAGTGGGCCAATACCGAACCATGCGTTGGTGGCGCGACCATGATCAGCTTCTTGACATTGCCGGGACCGAGCGTAGGCTGCTCGATGACGCTGCGAGCAACGAGTCCCCCCATCGAGTGAGTGACCAGGAAAACGCTTCGCTGCGGATGGTTCGCCGCCAATTTCTTGAGGTCCGCCGACAACGCCTTAGCCGAATCCACAATGGGTTGATCGTCAGGGTAATCGTACGTGGCACAAACAAGACCGGATTGTCGAAACGCTTCAGCAACCGCCTCAAATCGTTCGGGCGAAGAGTTAAATCCATGCACGATAATCACAATAGGCTGCCGCGTGTTAGACTGGTCCCAACCTTCCTTAAATCGCAAACCAAACTTATCTTTGCGCAACGCCCCGCCCGTAACGCGATCGCGAATCCGCTTGGCCAACCGCCGTTTGCGTGCCTGAATCGAATCTTCGTCGATGGTCACCAACAAATGTGCCGGCGCGCCTTCGGTCTTGGCAACGCGCTGCAGACGAATGCTCGGTGCCAGCGCGATGTTGATCGCCAACAACGTGTACCGACTCGAGGCACGTTCCAAGTCAAGCGAACCAGAAGGAAACTTGTCCTTGAGTACACTGTCTTCCATGTACCCTAGACGCAACAGCGCGCGTAAGACATCTTCCCAGGCCACTTTGCCATCTTGCGCCGCAATCTGTATCAGAATCAGCCCTCGGTCCGCCACGCGCTGGACGACGACTCGGTCATGCGCTACCGCATCATTCGCATCTGGGAGTTGCTGCGCCACAACGGCGGAAGCTGTCGCGCCCCATGCCAAAAGTAAACCACAAACCGACAACGAGAAGTTCTTCATACCCACAGCACCTATCCTAACCCGGGCGACGCCCGCAGGTCGAAAGTTGATTCCCATAAACAGATGCCCAGTGACGAAACAATGTCTAAATCCACGTGAAGCATGCGCGCAACTACCTACGACATCGGCACTTTCGTCATTCGTGCTTCGTCATTTATTCGTCATTGGGTATTTCGTCATTGCCAGGGGAGTGGTGGCTTGACACAAGACCTGGATGTGTTTTGGCTTCGACTTGCGCTACGTTCTCACCAGGGCAATACCACATTCTCAACGGGCCAGAGCGGGGGTGCACAGGGATCGCGTGTAGCTCACCAGTCCTATTCACCCATGGGACAGGCCCATGGGGGTCTCTTGAAAGCACATCGCTTCAATCGGCTAAACTGACATTCGTATTCTAGCTCCGCCTCTTTTCGCGAATGTAGCTCACCAGTCCTATTCACCCATGGGACAGGCCCATGGGGGTCTCTTGAAAGCACATCGCTTCAATCGGCTAGACTGACATTCGTATTCTAGCTCCGCCTCTTTTCGCGAACAGGCGTCCCTGTCCCGCGTGGCGGGATCCACGCCCAAGAGTGCCATGGAGGCAAACTGGACACTTCGTTACTCGGAGCGATCTTCGCGGACAGGAACGGATGAATGCACGCGCGTCGGAAAATGATTCGGGATCAAGATTTGCATTGCGACCTCAACGCATCTGCTCCCATTACTCTTGACCTTGAACGGGTACGGGCAAGAAAAATGTCATATTACGCGGTATACGCCTTTGGGACGTGCCACCAACCCAGCTCACGCCGCGCGTCTTGCAGCGGTAATACGGTTCGTGTAAATTGTATTACCGGAGGTGTGTCGTGTCCGATTTAGTACGAGTCAGTATGTCGCTCGAGAGCAGTTTGCTGGAACGATTTGACCAGTTCCTGCACGCCGAAGGGTACCCGACGCGGTCCGAAGCGATCAAGCAACTGATGCGTGACAGCTTGAATGAAGATGCCTGGGCCAAGGACGAATTGGTCGCTGGCTCGATCACGCTGGTTTACGATCATCACCGGTCGGGAATCGTCAAGCAGTTGATGGACATTCAACACGATTTCGCGACGATCATCGTATCGACTCAACATGTCCATCTCGATCACAAACACTGTTTGGAAATCATCGTGGTCAAGGGTAAGGCATCGCAAATTCGCGAACTGGTTACGATGCTCAAGTCGACCAAGGGCGTGAAACACAATTCGCTGGTGATGATGGCGATCGGCAAACACCTGACGTGATCAACTCCAGATTACGGCCAACACACTCAATCCCGCTTGCCCAGCTCTCGCCTCCCTGGTGAGATTCGGCAAGCATACTCAGAGCACGTAACGAAACAGGTTTGATTGGTAGATTTTTTCCGTGCTGATGTAGCCTATCGTCAGTTTTGTTGCGCGTTCCAAAGAAACAACCGTTCAAGCTAATGCATATTCCAGACGGATTCGTCGCGGGTAACGTGAACATTGCCGGGGCGCTCGTGGCGCTGGGGGCCGTTAGCGCCAGCACGTGGCGCGCGTCGCGGCAGATCGAACAAGAACCGCACTCCATGCCGCTGCTCGCTACCACCGGCGCGTTTGTATTTGCCGCTCAGATGTTGAATTTCCCGATCGGCGGTGGCACGAGCGGGCACTTCATGGGCGCCGCCGCCGTTGCGGCACTGCTAGGACCGTGGCGCGCTTGCCTGGTCATGACGCTGGTCTTGGTCATTCAAGCACTCGTGTTCGGCGATGGTGGGCTGACGGCGTTGGGGACCAACATAGTGAACATGGGCGTCGTAGCGACATTCGGCGGGTATCTCATCATGCGCTCGCTGCGCGTGGTACTGCCCGCCGGACGATCGGGGTACCTGGGAGCCGTGGCATTGGCCAGCTGGGCAAGCGTCGTGTTAGCGGCAAGTGCATGTGCCGTCGAGTTAGCAGTCTCAGGTACCAGCCCCACGTTTGTGGTGCTACCCGCCATGGCAGGAACTCATGCCATCATCGGGATCGGCGAGGCTCTGATCACCTCGACACTGCTGTCGGCGGTGATCGTTTCGCGTCCCGACATTATCCCTGCGTGGGCGGACTTGGGAACAAGCAGCGTAGCAGCCGGTCCAAACCGTAAGATCTGGGGGATCGCGGCCGTGGGATTCGCGTTGGCCCTGTTGCTCGCCGTCTTCGCCAGCCCGCTGGCCTCAAACGCTCCCGATGGCTTGGAGAAAGTGGCCGAGCAACAACAGTTTGCGGAAGACACACCTAAAATACCGTTCTGGCAAGCATCAATGTTGCCTGACTACTCAGTGCCCGGGATCACCAGCCAAGGCGTATCCACGGGCATTGCCGGACTGTGCGGAACGGCTGCGATGTTCGTGGTTGGCTTCCTCGTGGTCAAGGCGTTGAACTACCCCGCACAACGGAAGTGAATTCGATGATCAAGAGACTGCAACGGTGACGTACAGACTGCATACCCACTACAGCGAAGGGCACTCGCCGGTCCATCTTCTCGATCCGCGCACCAAGATCGTCGTGACGTTTGCCTTTGTGATCCTGGTCGTCTCCACGCCACCAAACCACTTGCGGGCTTTCATAATCTACGCGGGCTTGCTGTCATGGGCCATTGCGCTGGCGCAAATCCCGTTGACGCACATCCTCTGGCGCGGCACCGCCGTCCTACCGTTCTCCGTATTGGCTGCGTGTTGGGTACCTTTCCTGAAGGAAGGTCCAACCGTGCCACTCTGGGGAGGAACCATCGAATTGTCGGTAGCCGGACTGTGGCTATTTACCGGCGTGGTTATAAAGTCGTTCCTGGGGGCAAGTGCGGCCACCCTACTGGCAGCCTCCACGCCCTTTAGCGAACTACTTTCCGGATTGCGGCGGATGGGGATTCCGGCAATTCTGGTCGACCTGCTGGCACTGACCTATCGCTATCTGTTCGTGTTGATCGAAGAGGCCATGCGGCTGCGTCGCGCGGCCGCCGCGCGTGGCTACCGTCCTAACTGGCTGGGCCAAGCCTGGCTGATCGGTCGCCTGATCGGACAGCTTTTCGTGCGTAGCTATGAGCGCGCGGAACGCGTCTACGGCGCCATGTTGCAACGTGGCTATCGAGGACAAATGCCGCTGGCCCACGCACTGCGCTTCACAAAAACCGACGCGCTCGTTCTTCTGATCTTGATTCCGACCCTGGTTGCCGTGAGAGCCCTTTTGCCATGATGCCCCAGCCAACTTCGCTACCGGTCGCCGTGCGGATCGAAGACCTTACGTTCCACTATCCTGATGGAACGGCAGCGTTGGATCAGTTATCGTTGACGATCGATCAAGACGAATCGGTTTGCCTGGCGGGCCCCAACGGCGCCGGTAAGAGCACGCTGTTGCTGATCCTGGCCGGCCTGATGAAGGGGCAGGGCAAGGTCGAGATCGAGGGACTGCCCCCTCAGGCCAACCAACAGCTCGGCCTGGTCTTCCAGGATGCCGACGATCAGCTCTTCTGCCCCACAGTTGGCGAGGACGTGGCTTTCGGCCCGCTCAACCAAAAATTGGCGCATCACGAGGTCGAGACACGCGTCCGCAAATCGCTCGCCGCGACCGGCATGACCGGATTTGAACAACGCAGCGCACACCACTTGTCGGGTGGCGAGAAAAAACGCGCCGCGATCGCCGCCGTCCTGGCCTGCAGACCAAGCGTCCTGGCGTTTGATGAACCATGGGCCAATCTGGACGCGCGCGGCGCGCATGCTGTAACGCGTATTGTGCGTGAATTCGACGGCACACGGCTGATCACCAGCCAAGACCTGGCGCGCGCCGCACAAGTCTGCAGCCGATTGCTGATCCTCGACCACGGCAAGCTCGTAGCCGACGGCCCCATGGACCAGCTACTGGACGACTCGGCATTGCTCGAACAACATGGGCTCGAGTTCATCGGTCGATGCGAAGATTGCCAGCAACGATTGCGGTAGATTTGGCTTTGGCGTGAACTACAGGAGCCGTACCAATGGCATTACTTTTGGCGGCGCTAATTGGGTCGCCGCGCTTGCGGCGCGGCAAGCTCAAGGAGAAGAGCCGGTAGCTCGCCAACATTAGCGTTGCGAAGCGATGAGCTCCAATGCCACAAACGACCCCAGTGAGACCCGCCAGGGAAGTCGTCGCGTAACAGAAACGCCAAGCATGCAGAACAAATCCTGAAAAACAGGGCTGCTAACCCGCCCAACAACAAACGTCCGCCGAGGCATTCTGCCTGGCCATGTCGCATTTTCCCTCATTTCTCAAGATCTGATGTTGACATGTCGATATATTTCGATATATCAATGTATAGGTGGCAGGAGCGTCTGCCGGCGGGTCTTCCGACCCAGCGGGGGGGCAATAAGGACTCGAATAGCACGCAAATCTCAGAGGATACGACGATGGTAGATCATAGCGATCTCAATTTTCAGCAGCGCAGCTTGGTGCAGCAAGGGTATACCAAGTTCACGCGGCAAGAACTGCAAGAGATGGAATGGGGCCTGCGTTTCACTCCGTTCGTCTGCTCGCTGATCACCCTTTACGGACTCGCCACGCAAAATCCCTGGGTCTTGTTCGGCGTCTCGGCGCTCGGCATATGGGCGTTCTTTTTTCCCGCCGCGCACCCGATGGACATGATTTACAATTACCTGATCAGGCCAATCTTTGGGGCTGCGAAGCTGCCGCCGAACCCGATGCAACGGCGATTGGCCTGTTTTTCCGCCGGTTTCATGAACATGGCAGCGGCCACGCTATTTCTGTCCGGGCTGCCCACAGCGGCACTGGCAGTCGGATGGTGCTTGCTGGTACTGCAAGCCATCGTGATCGCCAGTCATTTCTGTGTTCTGTCTTGGATGTACGAAGGAGTATCTCGAATGCTGGGCAGTTGGAGTTTTCCCATTGAACCGGAACAAGCGCAACAGTTCTTGAAGCAAGGTGCCACGGTCATTGACGTGCGCACACCGCAGGAATTTGCTCAGCAACGCGTGGCGGGCGCATTGAATGTTCCGTTGGAAAGCCTTGCCGACAATCTCGATCAGCTTCCATCTGGAACTCTGCTGCTGCACTGCAAGAGCGGTATGCGCAGCAATATGGCAGCCGGGCTCTTACGCAAGAAAGGCTACCAAGAAGTCTACAACTTGGGTGGTTTCGACCGTGCCAAGAGTATCGTGGAAGCGGCGTGAGCAGCAGAGCGAGGCAGAATGAACGTGCGTTCGTCGAGCACGTTTTGGAACTGTTGAACGATCTCGGCGATCTAAGAGCGCGCGCCATGTTTGGTGGCTACGGCATCTACTGCAATCAGAAGATGTTCGGGCTGATTGCCCAAAGCGTCCTCTACCTGAAAGTCGATGATATCAGCCGCCCGCTGTTTGAAGCGCGACAATGCCGGCCCTTCACATACACGCGCAAGGGCAAAGAAACGCCAATTGTGATGTCCTACTACGAGGCGCCGCTCGATGCCATGGAACAATCATCCACACTGCGAGAATGGGGGCAACGAGCCTACGATGCAACAGTGCGCGCAGCCGCCAGCAAGAAACAACCGTAACTAAATCTGCCGAGGCTTCAGAGCTCCAGGTATTGCGGGTATTCCATCGGCCGTTCAACGGAACTCTGCGGGGCTTCGCGACAGCGAGTCTTGCTCACCGCGGTGCGTCAGCGACCATCACTTCGCTGCTGGCCAGCACTTTCCGTTGGTCGATCACATCGACGTACCAAACAGTGGCATCGGTTGGTGGAGCCTGCCCCGTAATCACGCCATCTTTGATTTGCAGCGGGCGAGTTGTCCAAGATCGCTTCTGGTTCTGTGTGTGCGGGCCGGTGGTGAAATGCAATTGGGCCGAGACCAGTTTGGTCGCACTGGTGACCTTGGCTTCGACTTGTCCGCCGGTAACTGTTGGTCTTTCCACAACCGGCATTGGCATACCACCTTTCAAGTACTGGTCAACAAACACAAAGAACTCGGGAAAATCAAAAATATGCCCATGGCGCATATTCAACTGGATACTGTAATGCTTCTCGCCGGCCACCAGTCCACAGGTCTTGGCATAGCTGTCCATCGGATAGGCAAAATCGTTGGTACCGTTCAGAAACACGACCGGCATCGTCGCGGCACCGATATAGCGAGACGGATCCCACAGCCCAACCCACTTGGCAACTTGTGCCTGGTCCATCTTCTCAAACTGAGAGGTGACCCAGGCACTGTTTTCGTGTAGGAATCCGCACCCATAGACGGGCATGGCCATTTTGAAACGTTGATCCAGGCCAGCGACAATGCAGGTCAAATACCCGCCCCAACTGATCCCCGACACTGCCGTGCGTTCCTTGTCTACTTCGTCGAAACTCAGCAACAACGAATGAGCCAACAAGACATCGGCCACGGCGTGGTAGGTCCACTGGTCTTTCACTGGCCCATCGATCGCCCGAAACTTGGTCTGATCACTTTGGTCCGGTCCGCCATCGGGCAATCGCTTGCCAGCTTCGCCACACCCGCCCAGATCCATCGCGATCGCGGCGTACCCGCGCCGCGCCCAGGTTTCTGCCCACTTGGAAAATGCCTTGCCGCCGCCGCCGTGTACTAACACAATGCCCGGAAAGGGTTTCTTCGTTGAATTGTTTCCCAGCGTACGGGGCGAAGCGTAATAGGCAAACACTCGAGTCGAATGACCCTGGTACGGTTGCCCCTCGTAGAGCAGTGCGCGCACCGGTTCATCCTGACTGACCCATGTCATCGCGGGGACCGCAGTCAGCGCAGCCACGTCCCAAGGGGTTGTGGCGGGCAGGGCACTGGGATCTCTGGCTTGGCTCGGCGCGATGCGCAACGACAAGAGGAACAGAAAAAACAGGACGCGATAGGCAACGCGAATGCTCATGTGTTCGTACTTTTCCAGACTGAATGCTAAGAACGCGTTTTGGAATTCGCTGAGGAGCGGCTCTGAGCCGAAGATCCTTGGTCCCGGTCCACAATAGAGGTTGAAATCGATCCGATCGTGCGTTGGGAACCATTTTCAAAACAGGTTCCAAGTGAGTTTACGTCGTCGTGCCCCTTGCTGTGACGGGCGCATGACAACGCGGCCGTTTCACAGTTGGCACCGGCCCTCGCAGGAACGTCGCCAACGGAGGTCCAGGTTGCACGACCTGAGGGAAGCGAATGCCAACCAACTCTGCCAAGTGAATCGACCAAGATCCAAACTTCAAAGGAGTGGTATCAGACGATGTTGTTACACTTCATCCTTAATGACCCACGGGTCACGATAGGTGCGTCGGAACAACTTCATCGCGTCGGCATTGTCCACGATATGTTGTGTGTCAGGGTCAATCGCCACCTTCTGGCTGCCGATCCGGTAGCTGATATTGGCATAATGAATCATCAAGCAGCTCAAATGCCCTTGTTCGACATCGGCCGACGGGAGCTGGCGACTGCGGATCGACTGCACGAAATTCTCTTTGTGCTCGGGATCGGGGAACCGGCCATACTCCTGAGCCTTCACAACAGGCTTGCGACTCTTGGGACGCACAAACACCTGCCAGCCACCGCCATGCCGGCCGACGACCATCATTCCCTCGGTCCCATAGATCTCGATGCGTGTCGAGTTTTGCATCCAGTAGGGGAACTGGTCCGTATTGCGCACCTCGGGACAGGTCTTCAGCATGTAAGCACCGAAGAGCGTCAACTCGAAACTGACCAACAGTTTGTCGTAGTCAAACAGCGCGATCTGCGTATCGGGCGTTTCCGCGACCAGCGTAGAGGGATCGGTCGCATAGCGGCCCCCGGTTGAATAAACGGTCTGCGGAATCTTGACGCCCAACAGCCAGCGTGCCAGGTCGATCTGGTGACTGGCATCGTTGGCAATATCCCCACCACTGTATCGCCACTGGTGGTGCCAACACTGGTGCATAGCCGCATTGTACGCATGCTCGGGCGCCGGGCCATTCCAGATATTCCAATCAAACCCTTTTGGCGGATCGCTGTCAGGGACTCTCCGCTGCATCCCCCACGGCGGTTTCTGATTGTAAATGCGACAGAGGTGGATGGTCCCGAGCTTACCCTCGTCCAGAAACTTCTTCGCCGCCATGTTGTAAGGCGCACTGCGGTTCTGGAAGCCGCACTGCACGATCCGCTTGTACTTGCGTGCTGCCTTCACCATCTGCTGGCCTTCCCAGCAATCATGCGTCGGTGGTTTTTCCACATAGACATCTTTTCCCGCTTGGCAGGCCCAAACCGTCGAAAGGGCATGCCAGTGGTCGGGCGTTGCCGAGACAATCGCATCGACGGACTTGTCTTCCAGGGCTTTCCGAAAGTCCGACAGTATCTTCGGCGCCTTGCCTTGCGTGTCCTCAATCTGCTTGGCCCTGGCTTCGGCGCGCGGCGTGTTGGGATCGCAGGCATAAGCGTATTCGCAATCGCCTCGGTCCAAAAATCCCTGCGTCAGCCCTCCACTGCGGCCGCCGCAGCCAACAGCGGCCAACACGATCTTGTCATTGGCCGGTGTCGCGCGCGCCGACCGAGCGTCCCCAAGGATGGAGAACGCCGCCGCACCGAGCCCCAGATCACGAGAACGTTTGATGAATTGCCGACGATTGAAGCTGGTCATTGTGAGGTTCTCTCCGGAATGAAGGAGTGGCAAAGGGGGGCTATCCCTGGCGGGTTAGTTTCGCGCGGTCGCAGCCCATGTCCAGCAAATACACGTGATACATTTGACGGAGCATACGCGATCTGGACGTTCGTTTCAAAACGTCAGGTAACTGCGAATCCAGCGTGTAGCATACGCGATTGATTATACCCACTCGCACCGCGAGTGTCGCTCAGCCCGCAAATTCTCAATCGATTTATTCCGCGTCCGGGCAGTCCTCGAAGAAATCTGGAACTGCCGCGCCAATACCAAGTACCTCGTCCTGGCAATACTCTTTCCCACGCGATGCCAACCCGGATAACCCGCTGCGCGAAGACCGATGGCAGGCTTTCGTCTCCGTCGGCCCGCGAACTGAGGCGCGACAGATTCAGCTTGACGCGAATCTGATTGCGAAATAGGATGCGGACGGTGGCAGCCAGAGGCAAGCGGCGGGCAATTCACTGCCTGAAGACTGATTTTGCCGCGTGCCGTCGCCCCAGGGCGAGCGCACCGCGTATACCGGTGCTCGATTTTACATTGCGTTCACTCCGAAATGCTCCGACATGGCTTCTCGCAAACGGCGAATCACGTCAGCGATCTTGTTGGCAAGCTATTTGCTCGCTTCGGTTGCCGTGTGGGTACACATGGCACACGAGTGCGGAATCGGTTGCCAACCGAGCGAGTTGCTCGACGCTGGTTCTAACCACGCGTTACGCCCAACACACGACCACGGCGACACGGCCCTTCACACGCAACCATCGCCATCTTCCTTGGCTCAAATGCAACGCGAAGGGCCAACCCCCACGCCGCAGCATCAACACGATGATTGCGCGCTCTGTCGGTTTCAACTGACGAAGAAGTTGGTTGAGTATGTACCGGCAGCTATCTCGTTCTCGACCGTCTATCCTGAGCAGTTTGCTCTGGACGCGCCACGGCAGCGAGTTGCTCAGATTCTGGCAACTCCCGACAGTCGTGCTCCTCCACATCGGGCCTGAGCTTTCTTTGTTGAGCTGAACGTTTTCGCGACAAGGCCATGCGTGTCTTACTGCGCCAACGGCTCCAGCTTTCACTCACGCTGGGAACTCTGCGTATCATGCGTTACGCATGCGCGAAGTGTGTCCAGTGAAAGGCCACTGATTTTGGAGAATTCACCATGTTCCGACGAAAAGCGTTTACTCTCGTTGAACTTCTTGTCGTGATTGCGATCATTGGCATTCTGGTCGCATTGCTCTTGCCAGCCGTGCAGGCCGCGCGCGAGGCAGCGCGGCGCATGTCGTGTAGCAATAACATGAAACAAATCGGCCTGGGTTTGCATCTCTATCATGACACGTTCCGCCAATTTCCACCCGGCTGGCGAGGGTACGACTTGACCACCGGACAACCAGACTGGCTCGGTGATCCGGGGTGGGGCTGGTGCGCCGCAATCCTGCCGTATATGGAGCAACAGAACCTTTACGACAAGAAACTGCGTTTTGAGCTGCCTATTACGGCGCACGTGAACGAGCGTGGGCGAATCACTTACCTGCCGATGTTCCGCTGCCCATCCGATATCGGCGACCAAATGTTTGAACTGCATGAAGGGCATGACCACAACCACTCGCATGGAGCTCCCATGCAGAATGGGCACGACGTCTTCCCATTGTTGATGCCCACGGCCAACTACGTGGGAGTGTTTGGCACGATCGATCTTCATGATGCATGCGAAAACGGTCCGTGTTGGGGAGATGGTGTATTCTTCTTGAATCGCGGGATTTGCATGGCGGAGATTACGGATGGCCTGAGCCAAACGTTGATGGTTGGGGAACGTAGCTCGAAGCTAAGCTATTCCACTTGGGTGGGCGCCGTGGCCCATGCGGAACACGGACCAGCGCGTGTGGTCGGCGTCGGCCGATACGCACCGAACTCCGAGGAATGCCCCGAACACTACATTCACAACTTCAGCAGCATGCACCCGGCCGGCACGCACTTCCTGCGCGCCGACGGATCGGTCCGATTGGTTCTGGAAACCATTGATCGCGATGTCTACTTGAAACTCTGCACACGCGCCGGCGGTGATATCATCCGTGATTACGAATAGGTCGCATTGACGCGTCGACCATAACCTGCCGGCACAAATCTGATGATAGTCTCCCAGTCGTGGACACTCGTTCTTGTTGCAACGTGGGTACCGATTTGGTTCGAACGTAATGCGAACGATGAAAGCGCAACGCCGGAAGCAGACAGCAGCCGGAAGCAGACTGTCTGACCTCCAGTCGCCCGCGAGGCCCCTCGGGACCAGACAGTCTGGTTCCGAAGGGCCCTGCGGGGGCTGGCGGCGGCAATTTCTTGGATTCGTGACGCGAATCGGCACCGAATTTGACGAGAGACAGAGCGGCAGCCGCAGTTTGGAGAGATTTGCACAGCGAT
>JAJRVM010000197.1 GCA_024277285.1 Planctomycetota bacterium | reverse complement strand
GCCACCTGTTCCGAACAGCTTCGTTCCATCCCCTCGTTCCAGGAAACTGTCGTAAACAGAGTAAACTCCTGGATTAGTTGTGGTGATGTAACTTACGCCGTCTGAATTCATAAGACTGAAAAAACCAAGTGCGTGAGTTATTTCGTGCAGCGCCACACTCAAAAGGTCAAACTCGGATCCGGTCGGTGCATCTGTTTCTGAATTCCAGTTGTATCCAAAATCAAATGTAACGACGGCATCGCTCACCACAGGCGTTGGGTCAGCTCCGGTCGTTGCATGCTCGAAAGCGAATCCGTTTTGAAACCCATTTGGGCTGCCCCAGACATAGGGTCCGGCAGAGGCCAAAAACCCCGACCCATCTGTCTGCGATGCGCGGACTAAAATATCGACCGCTCCGCTTTCATCCAGCACGGTATCAAGGTAGTCGAAGACGGCACCAAACGTTGCGCGTCGCGACGCTCCAAGCGTGGGATCGTCAAATCCGATTCCCGTGCTGGTATTCACATCTTCAAAATCCAAACTCCAGGAAATCGCTGCTTGGCTCGGCAGAGCTATCGCAAAGGTTGTCAAGAAACAAGCAACGAAAAGCCAGTGCTTCGAAAATCTCATCGTATTAATCTCGTAATTTAGCTTAGAACGGTCGCACCCCTTTCGCGTATCCATTCTAGCGGCAAAAAGATAGCGATTGCAAGGATTAGCACGATTCTTTATCGGACTTTTTGAAGTGGGCTGGCGTCGGGAGCCCTTGGGGGCTCGAATCGTGGTTTGGATGCCCGGTCCAGGTGCGTTTCAGCTTGCGGAAAGCTCTCAAGTGCGGCAAAGCCAGCTCATGATCCCAGCGGTCCTGCGCCAAGGAAGAATTCTCCCAGGCCACAACGACGTGGTTTGAATCCGTTCTGGGCACGCCAGTTGCATCTAGCTGGCCGGTACGGCGGATTGCGAGAGGTCAAGAAGAAGCTCGCAGCCATAGGCGAAGCCGCTGGCGATGTGGTGCAGCCAACGCTGTTCGCTGATCAAGATGGTTGGACAACCAACGGCGGCACCGTCCTCGTCGGCGACGGAAACCTGCAGCATGCTGCCCTGTTTGCGGTCTTTGTGAATCTTGGTCGTTCCGTGCAATACCACTTCACGTCCTTGGACGTCCATGACCAGCACGATGCGTTTACCATGAAAACGTTTCAGATTCATAACGACTCCAAATCCCTGAAGCCCACTCCGTTGGAAACGAATGCCCCTTTTCGGCACTAACACCGTTGCAGTGTTAACACCGCCGGCCCGCAAAGGTTTCTTTCGCGTTCTACGTCGTCGATTCGTTCGACGCCACAATCTAACTGAACAGGCTAATCCGATCTAGAGAAATCGACAAAAAATTCGCCGGTAACAGCCTGTTCGGTACTATTAGATCGCCACTAATCCACGATTCCTGACAAGTATCTTGTTGCGCGATGCGCAACGTCGAGCGCGACGAATGCTGCCCCCCCAACGTCAGTAAATCTATCAAGGCAACCGGCTTCCTGCATCCATTAGCGTTCATCTACGTGCATTGGCGGTCCCCTCCCTCAGGTCCTGGCTAGGGAACGGGAGTCTAATGAAACCAGAATATTGGCTCGGGTCGATGGTATTCGCGGCGAATGCCGCGGCAGCATGTAGCCACAGGCGTCAGCCTGTGGGTATTGGATCACATCAAGACGGATAGCCGCGAATGCGGCGGCGGCAATCGCCATCGCCGCAATCGCGGCGCCGCTTTCTCGATCGGATTCTGATCCATGTCGAGGGCCAGCGCCAACCACAAGCGGAGTTCCCGGAGCGGATCTTTGTGTACCAATATCGGCTACGGGAACGTTATAATAGTAGGGAGATCCGATCGAGAAGGCGGAGTCGCATTCGCGGCCAGCTTTCTTACATGTGATCCAATGACTACTGGCGGACGCCTGTGGGTACATGCTGACGCAGGTCTTGCCGGCATCCAAGGCGATCGAATGTCCCGAAGAACTTGCCCGGTTATGGGCGGAAAACGCCAAGCCGAAGGGCGAAGGATGAAGCATTCCCGCGAGAATGTATTGCGTGGTTCTGGCAAGCAATCGGCCGCGTTCGCGAATGGTTACTTCTTTGCTAGTGGTGGCGATCGATCGATCGGACGGCCTTGCGTAAACAACAACAACCTTCAGGTGAATTGTTATGTTCGGTGACGGCGCGTTAACATTCCAGGAATTCGCTATGCAAGAACCGCTTCCGCTGGCACGGATTCATCAAGCAGTACTTGAGTTCTTACGGGGGCGTCAAGACGCCGCCGTATTTGGGGCGCAGGCGGTGAACGCATACGTGCAGCAGCCGCGGATGACACAAGACGTCGATATCTTATCCACCTGTGCCGAGAAGCTGGCCAACCAATTGCAGAAGGCATTATCGGATCGATTCAGAATTGCGATCCGGATACGAGTGGTTGCCAACGGCACCGCGTTTCGGCTGTATCAAGTGCGCAAGCCGAAAAATCGCCATCTTGTCGACGTGCGAAACATCGATAAGTTGCCCGCTTGTAACCGCGTGGAAGAGGTCTTGGTTCCGGTTCCGACCGAATTGATCTGCCAGAAACTGATGAGCATGGTCAGCCGTCTCAATTCCCCAAAGGGCATGACCGACATGGCCGATTTGCAACGATTGTTGCTAGCCTTTCCGGGACTGAAAACGGCCGAGGGCGAAGTTGCCGACCGCCTTCGGGCCGCTGGAGTTGGGCAGCCGGCCATGGCTGCATGGCACAGTTTGGTCGCCCGGGAGATCGAGCCGGAAGAAGACTATTAGCGTTCATCTACGTGCATTAGCGGTCCCCTCCCTCCGTATTCGCGGCGAATGCCGCGGCAGCATGTAGCCACAGGCGTCAGCCTGTGGGTATTGGATCACATCAAGACGGATAGCCGCGAACGCGGCGGCAGCGCTAGGGAACGGCAGTCTAACGAAACCAGAATCTTGGCTCGGGTCCGATGGTATTCGCGGCGAATGCCGCGGCAGCATGTAGCCACAGGCGTCAGCCTGTGGGTATTGGATCACATCAAGACGGATAGCCGCGAACGCGGCGGCCGCAATCGCCGTCGCCGCAATCGCCGCTTTCTCGATCGGATCCCCCGTACCATGGGGCTCACGCCCATGGCTACATGCTATGGCCGCTTCGCGGCTGCATTGTTGCACCAGCGGTCCCTGCCTTTTCTTTTTCTCAGCCCGCGCACAAAAAAACGGCAGCCAGGCGACTGCCGTTATTCGCGACTCTGCAGGAACTCGACCAGTTTCTTCCGGATGCGATGCCTGAGTTGCCATGCATTGGGGGCCGAGATCTGCAGGTGATGGCCGTTGTTACCGATCAGCACATGGTCGAAGAACTCGCGTTCGCGCGGAGTCAGTTGGGGCAGGAACCCCTTCACGTCGAGTGCCATTTCACGCAGCTCCCGATCGTCGCGATTCGAGCCGCGCATGGCTTGTGTTTCTCGCTCACGCCGCCGGCGCCGGAACTCGCTGCGCTGGTGCCGTAGCACTTCGTAACGTGCGATTGCGGCGAGGTATTTTTCCAGGCCATTTCCTTTGTCGGGCTGGAACCGCGCCAGCAAATGTCCGTCATCCGCGACCAGGCCGAACCAGACGCGTGCGGCAATCTCCTCGACCAGGTTACTGTCACGCCCAAACGTGCCCAGTGAATAGCGGATCTGTTTGATCAGGCATTCGTGACAGCGCTTGTGCATCTCGGCCCAAGCAGCTTCGTCACCATTGCGGCAGCGGTCGACCAGCGACTGTTCTTCCGCTTTGAAATTGGCGCGCGCTTCGCGGCCGCCACATGTCAGCTCGTCGGCGCGGATCGGCGCAGCAACGTCCCGTTGGATAGGCAATTGTTTCAAGAAACCAGTCGTGCTTTTGTTGGAATGGCGAAAAGCGAGCCAGGTAAGAAACGGGCTCGGAGCAATGCAGCACACATTTTGCGAAGCGAGAGGGATATCGCGGTCTGCGCGAACTCCGTCCCCTTGGGGTGCAGTAACCCCTGGTGCAGTAACCGCTGGTGCAGTAACCCCTGCTGGAAGAAGGCGAAAAGAACGGCCAAACTGGCCGATTGCGACGCCAGCAATGCCAGAGCATCACTTACAACCAGCCTAGGCAGACCTGATAGCAATTGCAAGCCATTTTACAGAAATAATGTCCATCATTAGCGTTTGCCAGCGTTCTTTAGCGGTTTCCCCACCGCGTTCGGCAATACGGTCACGTTCCTCAGGGCTTTTCCACACCGAAACTATTGACAATTGACCCGCCCTGGATATGCTGGATGGAGATGTGGCGCATTACCTCTTCTCATGCAGCCCAAGGGGACGGAGTCTGCCTCGACCGAGCCCCGTTATTGGTGCCAAGGATGGCTGAAACCACGTGTTTCACTCTAGCCTGCTAATGCCACGGTCCTAGGTACTTTTTCCCGGTTCGCCGTCCGTTTTTTCTCGTGCGAGCCGTGATTTTTGCATATTCTCCAAGTCGCATGAATAACAAAACCGCCTCACAATCCCAGTTCGCAAGCGCCGGCGCAGCGTTGGCCATCGTCGCCGTATTCGGCTTCGTCTATTGGTCGTCGTTTCGCATGTTGCTGAGCGTTTGGGAGCAGCCTGACTACTCGCACGGGTACCTGGTCCCTGCGTTTTCGGTCTTCTTGCTCTGGATCCGGCGAAAAATGATCCCGCCGGCGCCGTGGAAGTTCGCGTGGTCCGGCGTGGTCTTGATTGCCTTGAGTGGCCTGTTGTACCTTACGGCCGGGGTTCTTGGCTTCAATTTGATTATTGCTTTTGCAATGATCCCCTGTGTGGCCGGGATCGTGCTGATGCTTGGTGGCTGGCCGATGATGCGTTGGGCCTGGCCGGCGATCCTGTTTTTGGGGTTCATGATCCCGTTGCCGATGAGTCTTGAGACGACGGCACGTTTGCCGCTGCAGCGGTTGGCGGCGGTTGCCAGCACTTATGTGTTGCAGACATTAGGCCTGCCGGCAGTGGCCAGCGGCAATGTGATCCACCTGAGCGATCATCCAATCGACGTAGCCGCGGCCTGTAGTGGGCTGCGCATGTTGATGACCAGTGCCGCACTGACGTTCGGCTTGGCCTTTGTCTTGAAGCGTCCGGTATGGGAGCGGTTGATCGTGTTGGTCAGTGCCGTCCCGATCGCCCTGGCTGTGAACGTTATTCGTATCACGGTTACTGGGCTCTGTTACGAATATCTGAGTCCTGAAATCGCCGAAAAGATTTTTCACGACGTAGCTGGCCTGTTGATGATGCCGTTGGCTGTCGGTTTGCTTTGGTTAGAGATCGCGATCCTATCGCGTCTGACCATCGAACCCGACCAAGGCCCCACACTCGCTGGCGCACTGGCCAAGTAGATGAAGCCATGTAGGTTTATTGCCGAGACGCCAACCACCGATAAACAACACCGCAGTTCAGGAACGGAAATTTGGTAAAACCAGAATCTTGGCGTGGATCGATAGTATTCGCGGCGAATGCCGCAGTAGCATGTAGCCACAGGCGTCAGCCTGTGGTCATCGGGTCACATCAAGACTCCGGTCTAATTTTGAAACCGTTCCTTAAGCCGTCGCGGACCTGGCTGACCATTCAAGAACCGCCCGTAATTTCCCCACGAAACGCCAAGGGAATTCTCGCATGATTTGCAACGATGACCAACACCATACACCTCTGCCTCAAAGTGGGATGCTCAGCACGCGTCGCGTGGCTCCGCCGACCGTCGTGGTCAGTGGCGACCAGATGATGGGCATGGATGGGGGTGCCTCTTCGAGTGCCGTGAACCTTGACACCTACTTGCACGCACTGCGTCGCAACTGGTTCTGGTGCTTGCTGCTCGGCACTATTTTTGCCGGTGCCGCCGGTGCCACGGTCTGGAAACTGGTCCAGGACCGTTACACCGCGTTTGCCGAACTGCGGGCCCACTCGGCGCCCCAGGATCTGCTCGGTGACGGCAACGGGCGGCAACGTGAAAAATTCGAGACTTACATCAGCAGCGTCAAGCAGCTGTTGAAGTCACGCAAGGTGATTGCCGCAGCGCTCAGGTCACCTGATTTGAAGGAATGCTCGCTGGTGGCGCAGGAAAAAGACCCGGAAGGCTGGTTGGCCGGCGCATTGGGAATCTCGAACCCCAAGGATTCCGAAATTCTAATCGTCAGTCTTACGGCTCATGACCCTTCGGCCGCAGCTGATGTCGTCAATGCGGTGGTCAATACTTACCTTTCCAGCGTGGAGATAAAGGAACGCCAGACGCTTGTCGAGAAGAAAGACAAACTGGAGGGAATGCATAAGAAGTTGGTCGCGCAAGAGCAGCGCGAACGGGACAAGCTGCAGGAAATGGCCGAGGTGCAGGGGACTGTGGATGCAAGCGAAATGTCGTTTAAACATCAGATCGAGATGGAGCAGGCTCGGCACATTCAAGGTCAATTGATCAACGCGATGGTTCAGCTGAAGCAGGCGGAAGCTGATTTGAAGCTCGAACAGCTTCGCCTTGAAAAATTGGAAAAGGAAGCCGTGATACCGGATGACGAACTGGGCGTCATGCTGGCGATGGACCCTGAGGGACGATTGTTGGTGGACGAGTTGAACTACTTGGCGCATTCGGTGGATCAGGCGGGCGCCATGTCGAGCAATGTGAATGGATCGGGCATGGCCGGCCTTGGGCACGTGCGTGCTCGCATTCGGGACCTGCAGGCTGATCTGAAAACACTTGGTGACACGTTGGCGTTGAAGTGGAAGATCGAGCAACGCAAGAAGCTGCAGACGGCCATCGACGAGAAGGAATCACGCACAGCGATTTTGGCAACACAGAAGGCCGAATGGGAAAGGGAATTCGCAAAATATTCGAATGCCGTCGAGTCGATCGGTAAGAAGTTCGTGAATGTCGAACTGCAACGCAAGGATATCGAACGCATCGGCAAGAAGATTGATAATGTTGCCGCCGCCATCGCTCGAACCGAGTTGCAGCTGGAAAGTAAGGGGCGGATGGAGCGAATTTCGGAGGCGCGGACACCCGTGACGGCAAACAAGCCGGGAAAAAAGATGATGGCCGCCGCCGCAGGCCTGTTTGCGTTCGTTCTGCCGACTGTCGGCTTGCTGTTCTGGGACGTTCGGTCGCAACTCGTTAACACTGCTGATGAAGTGACTGAGCGGCTTGGTTTGCCAATCATGGGCTCGGTGCCGATTCTGCCGTCGCGTGTTACGCGCCGTCTTGGTGGGCCATCCAGTCGTGGCCGCTGGTGGCAAGCGTTGCTCAGCGAATCGATCGCCGGCATCCGGGCCAACCTGTTGCGGCAGGACGATGTGCGCGTGGTGATGGTCACCAGTGCGGTAGGTGGTGAAGGCAAGACGACCGTGGCGACGCAGTTGGCGATGAGTCTCGCTCGGGCCGGCAAGCGAACCGCATTGGTCGATTTTGATCTGCCTCGTCCGTCCGTTAGTTCAGTCTTTAATATCGAACTCGAGCCAGGCGTCTGTGACATCTTGCGGGGCGAATGCGATATTGACGATGTAGTGAACGACACGGTGCTGCCCAACCTGTTTGTGATTCCCGCAGGCGTCGCCGATGGTGTCAGCACGCAGGCGATGAACTCGCTGGAACTGCCCGAACTGCTGCACGATTTGCGATCGCAATTCGAATATGTGATTGTCGACGGCAGCCCGCTGGTCCCCGTGGCCGATGCACGCGTGGTCAGCCGTTATGTGGATGGTGCCATTTGCTGTGTACTGCGTGACGTCAGCCGGTTGTCGATGATCCGCCGTGCCAGCGAAATCCTCGACACCTTTGGTGTCCACCTGTTGGGCACGGTCGTCACCGCCCGTCAGGAAACCTACTACATGTCCCGCAACATGAAAGAAGAAACATTAGTGTAGCTCGGGAATCTGCGTAGCTCGGGAATCTTTCCCGAGTTTGGATGACGTTAATCCCGCCATGCAGCTTTCTACGGCCGGTAGATATGGCCGGTAGATTAAGAAGAGGCACGTTGCGAAATACGCGTGTTTCGGCGTTTTGGCAAGAGCAGGCTTTTTTGCCGATCGAGCGTTATCCATGCTTGGGATGGAATCCCAAGCTACGTGGGTGGCTCGGGAATCCTTCCCGAGCATGGACAGCGTTGTCCCTTCTGGCACATTTCTGTTGCCGGTCGATTAAGCCGGGGAGGCGTGGCGGAATACGATTGTTGTGGCGTTATGG
>JAJRVM010000196.1 GCA_024277285.1 Planctomycetota bacterium | reverse complement strand
GGGGCGATACAGGCATCGGCCTAAATCCGGCTGTCTGGGATTGAGAGGCCTGGGATTGAGCGGCCACAGATGAGCACGGATCTTCACGGACCTGGGTTGGGAACAAAAATCCGGCTGTCTGGGATTGAGCGGCCACAGATGAGCACGGATCTTCACGGAGCCGGGTTGGGAGCAAAAATCAGGCTGTCTGGGATTGGAGCAGATGCTGCGGCAACCACTGGCCTGGAGAGCCAAGACATCGGCAAGAACGAAAAAAGGTCATGGTATGTCGCTCCGTCGCCATACCATGACCTCTATCCTGAAACGGGATAACCGTTGGCTATCCCGCCCTCCCGGTCTGTTGTACTTATTGTATCGGTTGATACCTGTCCATTGCTCAAGCCGATTCTGCTGGTTTTTCAGATTCATAGGGCGGCAGGGCCGCCAACCAACTCCGTTAGTTATATGGCGCGGCGCGCGAAAACGGGCGAGTTCTTTAAGAACTCGCCCGTGTCGGAACCTTCGCAGCGGTGTTCAGCCCAGTACTCCCCATACCGTTCGAACGACTGCGAAAGTGCAATTTCAGATGTGTGGCACAATGTGGAGGGGAGATTTTACATGAATCCGGTGGCGGCGGAGTAGCGATTAACCGTTCCGTTTCCACCCGACCTTGCGAGCGAACCACTTACGTCGTGATGAAGTTGTCTTGGTGGAGGTTGTCTTGGCGTCTGCTGCCGGTGCGTCGACTTCCGGTGGCGCTGGCGCGGGATCATCATCAGCTTCCGCCGGTTCCGGTGGCTGGCCAATATCCAGGCCGGCTTCGGTCGGCATGATCGTTGCCGAATCCGCACCGTCGCAAGCTGCGGGGCCGCTGTCGCATGTGTCGCATGCCGAACTCCGGTGGCGGCGATGGAGGCTTAACATGGGGCGAGGTCCACATCGGCGGCAACCGACTGCTGGACCACACGATTGGCATGCAACACCGCACCCTTGTCTGTCGGCGCAGTAAGAGCTCCAAAGAGGACCAAAGTCATTGCCACAACAGGGCCCGCGGTCATAACTCTGCCGCACGTTCTTGTAATAGAGGCATTTTTCTTTCCAGCTCCTGAATGGATTGCCAGCGCCGCATGCACAAGTCGCTCCGCAACTGCTCGGACTGCTTTGACAGCCACAATCGCTTGCCGCCATAGCGTGATGAGTATGGATGACATCGGCGGGAACGCCGTCATCGATCACAATATCGGGAGTTGTTGCGGGTGAGAGGGCTGGTGTTGCCTGACTGGCCGCCGCGTCGTTGAGCGGTAGGTCGGGTGTTTGTGCGGGAGTTTGTGCGTGCGCAACCGCTACCATTGCAAACGTCAACATGGCAGCGCAGAAGGTCTGCTTGAACATGATCGACTCCTTTTCGAATGGGGGAGTTCCGTCGGGGAGGGAAGTAGGGGGGGAAGTTGGTGGGGACGGATCATCAAGTTGAAACCCAGGTTGGTGGAAACCTAATCCACTCGCAACCACGCGCTACGTTGATCCGTGGCGGGTACCTGAATATCCGTCTGTGGTAACATGCCTCACGAAACGTGGTCAGGCAAATGCCACGTTGTTTTTTTTCCACCTACGCGTCCTCCGTGTGGGCGTGAATGGAGTGCGTATCTGTTGGTGTAGAAACAGGTTACCGCTCGGCGATGGGGCGGATCGGGTATCGAGAGCGAATGACCGTTTGTATCAAAGATTGGGGCTGGATGAGGCGAAAATGCAACGTCCCGACAGATTCGAGCCCTGCTCCGTTGCGTGGCCCCGCGTACCAAGGGCCGGCTTGCTCGTGTGGATTGCCAGCGGCGCACGCGATTCAGTACACTAAGGGCACGTCCGAGAGGGCGGAGTCGGTAAGGGTGGAGTCGGAAGAGGACGGAATTTTACGCGAATGGCGTTTGGGCTTTCGAGCGAGCATCGCTGCGCAATAGGCATGCCGCCGCTTCGCGATGTCGTTACCCACGATTCACCGGTCGGATCGGTTTCGCGCTCTTGCCGATTTCACCGCACGGAGTGCGGTGGCACACTGCGTCATTTCACTGATATCTTTCGCGTTGACAAGAGAGTTGCCCCACATGAACCGTTTGAATCATTGCTGTTGCCGTTGTGCCAGACCGTTTGCCATGGCGGTCGTATGCTGTGCGTTGGTTGTTCCTGCCAGCACGTTGTTTGCTCAGAAGGAGAGCGTTAAACCGGGGATCAACAAGTCGTTCGAGGACCCCAATGTGAGCGACTTTGTGGAACGATTCGAAAAGGAGGGGCGTGAAGTCTACGATAAACGCAATGAGGTGGCGAAGGCGTGCGGCATCAAACCGGGAATGGCCATTGCGGATGTGGGTGCCGGAACGGGAATGTACACTCGGTTGTTCGCTGCGAAAACCGGCACGAAGGGACGCGTCTACGCCGTCGATATCGCTGCGAAGTTTGTCGACCACGTGCTGGAGACCAGCCGCCAGCAGGGACTGAATAACGTTGTCGGTGTGGTTTGCAAAGCGGATTCGGTCGAGTTGCCACCGGCGAGTGTTGACCTGGTCTTCATTTGCGACACGTATCACCATTTCGAGTTTCCTCAATCGACTATGAAGTCGATCGCCACGGCACTGCGCCCTGATGGGATCGTTTGTTTGATCGATTTCGAGCGGATTGAAGGGACTAGCTCGGATTGGATTCTGGGTCACGTTCGCGCCGGGAAGAAGATCGTTCGACAAGAGCTCGCAGCCGCGGGATTTGAACTCATTGATGAAGTGAAAATGTTCAAGCAGAATTACTTTCTGAAGTATCGCAGGAAAACGAAATAAGCGGTGTATGACCCCTGTGGCGAACGATCGTTGGGCAATTAAGTAATCACGCGATGCTCGCGTGGGCGGCGAAACGGACGGTTCATGACAGACCAACAAGATGCGGGCTCCCACTCGGAACCGACACCACCAGCGCCGGAACCGATGCCGGAATCGCGGTCACAAGAATCGCTGTCACAAGAAGTGCTGTCAAAGGAATCAATGTCGCGTCGGCGCGTGGTGTTGCGGATCGTGACGGGAGTTCTGTTAGCCGCTGCGATGATTGCTGGCTGGTCGGTGATGGGGCGGCAGAAAGCGCGTAAGCAAACCGAGGCGATCGAGGCCGTTGCTGCGGCGGGTGGCCAAGTCTACCTGGACTATCAATGGAACGATGGTCACCTGCTTTCAGATGGGCAACCGCAGCAGGCGGCCTGGCTGCGCCGCTTGCTGGGGCCGGAGAACCTGGATCGCGCGGTGGCGGTCGATTTACGCGAGGCCGTACGGCCAGGAGACCTGATCGCCAAGTTGCCACTAATGCCTCATCTAGTGGACTTGGATGTCAGCGGGACACAGCTGGATGATGATGCTCTGTCGCGAATTTGCAGCCTGTCGGCCATGACCCGGCTTGATCTTGCCAGTACGGCCGTCACCGATAACGGAGTGCGGCAGTTGAGGCGGCTGAGACAATTGACCACATTGTCATTGGCGTCAACCAAAGTCACCGACCAAAGTGTCGAAACGCTTGGGAAGCTTAAGCGACTGAATAAACTCGACCTTGCCAACACACCGGTCACCGCTGAGGGGATAACTCGCCTGCGAAAGTTGCTGCCCAAGTGCCAGATCACGCAGCCATGACTTCCGTGGCGAGCCAGTCGAGTGGTTACTCGGATGCTTGGCGGACACTCGCCCCACGGCGTGGCAAGACCACCGATGCGCAAACGATCGGTTCGTTCCGCTTCTCTGTGAAGCCCAAAACAAAGACACGTTCTTAGAAGTCGTGTTCCGGTGACCGAACCGCCAGGACAGGGCAGGGGCTGTGCCGCACGACATGTTCCGCGACATTGCCAAGTAGCATGCTGGCCATGGCGGATCGGCCATGGGAGCCCATCACCAGCATACTTGTCCCCTCGTCTTTGGCGAAATAGACGATCGCGTTTGCCGCGCTGTCACACTTGACGACCAGTTCGATACCTTTCGTCTCACCAAGGACCTGCTGCACGTTTTCCTCAAGCTTGGCTGCCGATTTCTGCGACGTTTGCGCGCGAAACTCATCCGAAGTCGTTTCGGCAAACAAGATCGGATCGTCGGCAACGTGCAAGACGGTCAGCTGAGCATCGAACGTCTTGGCCATTTCGTGGCCGTAACGCAGTGCCAAATCCGAAGCTGCACTGAAATCGGTGGGGACAAGAATCTTCTGAATCTTCAGCATGTTGAGTTCCTTGAGGTGAACATACCTTGTTGGCGTTCGAGACGTTCACAGGCGTTGCCCAGGTTCGCGACCGCCCTTGGTTACAAGCTCCTACCTATTATGCGCCGAGAATTCGTTTCTTCCAGAGAGCAGCTTCGCAATAGGGGGGGCGGGGCTCGGCCCTCCGTAGCTTACCAGTTGCTGGCTCGCGCCGAGACAGCTCGAACGATAACTAGACAGCCTGATTTCTGCCGCCTGGACATGACGCGTCCTGCCCCCAACCCGGCTCCGTGAAGATCCGTGCCCATCAGCGGCCTCTCAATCCCAGGCCTCTCAATCCCAGACAGCCTGATTTCCAACTCAATCCCAGACAGCCTGATTAGGCTCCTCCCAATG
>JAJRVM010000014.1 GCA_024277285.1 Planctomycetota bacterium | reverse complement strand
GCACTCCGGTCGCTGCGTTTTCTTGAGTTGCTGTGTTGCCGGGATCGCTTTTTCCCTGGTGGGATGCGGGCAGAGAACCGGCGATCCCGCGCCGCTGTCGAAAGCGGAAGAAACGCAAACCGCCAGCAACGTTCAACTCAATAACCAGGGCCAGACGCCAGCCGCGTCCAGTGTCGAACCGGGCACGGAACTGACCGAGGCGGAGTTCGGGCGAACGCTGCGCGAGACGAAGGCAAAGTACATCGTCATCCAGGTTTACATGGAAGCCTGCGGTCCCTGCATGACCGAGGCGTTTCAGTTGACAGACAAACAGGAGGAATTGGGACCGGCACGAGATTCGCCCGCAGTTTCGGTACAATTCGGCCGTCAGTTGGCCTGAGAGTTGGTGGCTGGTTGGCTGTTGATGGATTGCGATCCCGCTCGGCACGGTAGGTTTTTGACCGCGGAGTTCGGAAGGGTCGTGATTTTGCCGCGCATAAGACTGGCAGTAGGTATGGCCGAGCGGTCGATTGGCGGTTGGAATCGAATGAGGTCGCCGCCGGCGGTTCGGCCTGCGTCCGCGGTGCTCGTCGCAGCTCGAGTTCCCAAGGCGGAGCTGGAAGAGCCCGCGTTTGGGGCTCTTGCCAGAGAACGCTTGGCAGAGCGAGGGACGAGGGGTGAAACGCAGTGACCGACCGCCGGCCGCTTCGCAGAGAGATTGCGAAGGGCGAGCTGGGTCCTCAGCCAATCCCGTCCGCACGGTGTGCCGCTAGGGCCAACGGTCTGCCGGACCGATACGTGGCGGGCGAGAAGATGAGCGTGACTGCTCCAGTGCTATCCGATAGGTTTCTCCCTAGATCAGGAGCGATTCCCCTTCTAGCACCTGCCTGTGGGCAGGCAGGTCTGCCGTTGGCACATGGCGGTGGTTTTAAGACTGTCCGCGTCAGCCGTACTGCCGTGGTCGCGACTGGATGTTGATCATCACAGGTCGGACGCATTGCGTGCAGACGTAACTGGCGGCAGGCGTCACCGCGGGTGCGTGACAGATTGCCCAGCGTCGAGGAACCACTCCGTTGGAGGACTGGGGACTATTTCTTGTCCTTGCCGTCATCCTTGTCGTCATCGCCTCCGGTGCGAAAGCTTTTTCCTTGAATGACCAGAGCTTGCCCGTGGTGCATCAGCCGGTCGATGATGGCTGTGGCCAGGGTGTTGTCGACGTCGAAGATCTTGCCCCATTCGCGAAAGGTGCGATTGGTGGTAATCACGATCGAGCCGCACTCGTAGCGGGCCGCGACGACTTGGAACATGAGATCGGCCCCTCGCTTGTCGATCGGCAGATAGCCTAACTCGTCCAGCAGGAGCAAGTCGGGACGGGTGTAGTCTCTCAGTTTCTTTTCCAGCGTTCCGTTGATCTGCGCGGTGGTCAGCGTGTTGATCATGTCAATGGCCCGCGTCCAACGGACGGAGATGCCTTTTTCACAAGCGGTGTAGCCCAGTGCGTTGAGCAGATGGCTTTTTCCGATTCCGGTCGCTCCGATCAAGACGGCGCATTGGTGCTGGGCGACGAAGTCGCAGTCAAAGAGCCGGAGAATCTGCTGTTTGGGAATGCGTTTGGGGAACGTGAATTTGTAGTCTTCCAGCGTCTTGCGAGGAGGCAGCTTGGCTTGGCGAATCCGCCGTTCCAGCGCTTTCTGGCGGCGGAACGTGACTTCGCCTGCGATCAGGCTGGCTAATACTTCGAGCATGGGTGTGTTTTTACGAGCCGCTTCGTCGAGCACTTCGCGATAGGACTCGGCGATGTGGCGGAGTTTCAGTTCAGCCAGGTCTTGCTGGAGCAACTCGTGCAGACGTTGTTGGGGATTACTCATCGGATGGTTTTTCCTCCGGTTCCTCGTTTTCTTCTTTGTCGTCGTGGTTACAGAATCGGTCGTAAGCCGCCGGATCGGGCTCGTCCAAATCGAATTCGTCGATCAACTCTTGACGTTGCGGGCGGACTTGCGTGGGTGAGGGAAGCTCGCGTCGCCGACGCTGCTGCAGCAAGAGCGTTTCCACGTAAGCGGCGTCGTATGTCTCGTACTCGATCGCCTGGCAGATCGCCGCCAGAACTTCCTCTCGGCTATAGAGTCGCACCAGATTCAACATCCGACGCAGGTGAACCGTGGTTCGGACAGGACGTTGGCGCAGCTCCAGGTGGAATTTCTGTGCCGGAGGACCCAAGACGTCGAACGTGGCTTCGACGTGGTGCGCTCGCATGCGATAACGCTTTTTCAGTGCCTCCAGGCGATGTTCGTCTTGGCAGAGGAGTCGTCCTCGCTCGTAGCACCGCGTGTGACTGGCCATTTCCGAGCCTTGGTAGAAGACGCGTACGCTCGTGGCGTTGGCGCGGACCATGACCGTCTTGCGAGCCAAGTCCGAGGGGACCGAGTACCGATTGGCGTCGAACTTGATCCGCGCGTGAGGCGTCACCACGGCCGACACGATTTCATCCGTGTCAAAGGGAATCGTCGGCAAGCGGCGCAGCACCGCGCGTTCCTTCTCGAAGCGATCCACGGGACGCTCCTTGGTGGTCTCGTGGATGCGGACGTTGGCCACTTCGCTGAGCCAGTACGTGGCGAACTTGGCGTAGTCTTCCCAGCAGGACAACTGTTCGTCGCGACCCTGCAAGGCATTGTGTTTGACATATCGCACACCGCCTTCGGCGATGCCTTTGGATTCCGGATCGCGGCGCGTGCAAGCAATCGGTTCCATGCAGAAATGGCCACACAACGCAAGGAACTCCGGGTGCAGACAAGCATAACGGCCGGAACCGTTTACGACGGCCGCTTTCAAGTTGTCGAAAATGATCTTTCGAGGGCTGCCGCCGAAGAAGTTCAAGGCGTGAACCAACGCGCGGTAGAAATCCGCCTTTTTCTGCGAGAGACTGAATTCGATGTAACCGAAGCGGCTGAAGCACAACGTGGCAACCAGCACCGAGACGCGTCTGGACGTTTTACCGACCATCACGCGTCCACAGTCGCCCCAGTCGACTTGCATCGCCTCGCCCGATTCGTAGTGCACCTCCTGGTAGATGCGTCCGGGCGCCGGCCGGATCTGACGGAGATAACGCCGCACCAAAGAGATGCAGCCCCGGTATCCGTCGTCACCCTTGGAAATCTCCTCCAAGACCCGTACGGCAGAGAGCTTTGGGTACTTTTCAATCAACGCGTCGATCCGAGTGTGATAAGGATCAAGAATGCTGCGAGGCACTTCGACGGGCCTTTGCGTCGGCGGTTGATCCATGTCCAAAGCCTTGGTCACCGTCTTGGCACAACAATGCAAACGCCGAGCAATCTCGCGTCGTGACAGTTTCTTCTGTTCACGCAAACGGCGAATATCAGCCCACAAAGCAACGTCCATCATTCCCTCCTCATCGAACGGGGCGACCCGGAATCCTCTTCTGCATGCAACAATGCGCGCAGGGCCGTCCGGCCGCCACGCTCGACGCAACGCGTGGGTAACGACAGCACCTGGGTCAGCGGCGATTGGTACGCGACCAAGTCATGGATCACCAACTCGTCGCGCGCCGCGACCACCGCCTCTTCCCGCATGCGCAGACGTACCGCGATCTTGGCGTCGCCGTAAAACGACAAGCCGTGCTTGTCGCTCACGGCGGCCAGGAAGAAGTACAAAAAGACCGCGTCGCCCGAAAGGCGTGAAGCAAAATCGCGCAAAAAGCGACGATCGACCCAAGAAAAACCCTCACGCGGAGGGCGGCGCACGCGGTCGGCGACCAGTAGACGTTTCTCGATCATGTTTCGGAACCTCCTCCTCAGGTGTTTCGCGAGAAGGTACCGTCGCTGCCGGAGGGCTCCTATAGCCGCGGACACGTATCGGACGGCCACAATTCGTATCGGGATCTCGATCCGATACCGCGTTGCAGGGCCTTGGGCTTCGGTCTCGTCTTGTGCAGCCGTTTTCGTCGCATGACCATCTATCAGCCACTTTTTCCTTGCGCCGCCTGTACTTGCGCTCCCGATCGCGAACCCGGTGCTCCGCTTCCCGGCACGTGTCGCTGCAGTAATGAGCCGGTGCACGACAAGAGGGACGTAGCGGCTCGTAACAGCCCGGACGGTCGCAAAAATCACCAAGATTCTTTTTGCTGCGTGACCACGCGCACCGCTTGCCACGGCTGCCGGGAAAGGGAGAGCAGGAAGCTGCGCAGGATTGCGCCGCCTGGCCGACCCGTGCTTCTTCGCGTCGCCGTCGACGACGGTCGCGTTCAGCCTCCGCGTGTTGTCGGCGAACATCCGCCCGCCTTCGCCGACGCTGCTGGCGTTTGGCTGCCTGCCAGCGGCGCAGCTCCCGAAGGCACTCGGGAGCCTGACAAAACCGTTGGTTCCAACGCCGGGGCACAAAGACGGCCTTACAGCCCTTTCGATGGCACGGCCGCGGTGGAAACGGAGAAGTGCTTGCCGAAACGGTATCGGAACCAGTAAGCTGTTGTTGTCCCACGGGAGCTGCTACTCCCCTCGGGGCCGCCCGAAGGACTGGCTTTAGTCCTTCGGGCACCTTTTTGGGTGATTGAGGTCCGATTGCCTTGCTGGTCCCCACGCACGGACCATCTGTTCAGTATAGTTGGTGTCCAGCCCCAGGCCACTCGGCCTTTCTGCCCCCATTTCGCTGCAGACCTGGCAATTTCCCCCAAAGACCCACAGTCAGCGCAAATCGACCTGTTGCCTCAAATCCAGCAACTCAAAAAAGGGGAGAAGTAGACACGGAAGGACACGGCCTGGATGTTTTTTGACTCTCGAAGGAGACGAGACGAAGAAAAGGAAGGAAACGGGAAGTAGACGCGCGCCCGCCTGACGGCGTGCCCCGTTCCGAAAACGCGGGCGATGTTCATCCCGGCCCCACAAAGGCAAATTCATCTGGATTTCTGCCCCATAGCAAAGCCCCGGCAGGGGCGGAAGCACTTAGCCCACGGCGTAAGCCGTG
>JAJRVM010000195.1 GCA_024277285.1 Planctomycetota bacterium | reverse complement strand
TGTCCATGGATGGTCAGGGCAATCGCCAGAATCACGACGACCAGTCCAGCCACGGCCAGGCCGCGTCGGTTGAGTGCTTTGGTCCAAGCTAACACGCCGCCGATTACCGCCGTTGCCAACACCATGGCCAGCACGCCGGCGCGCGAGAACGTCAGCAGGCCGGCCAATAGTACCAAGCCGAGTCCGGTCCCCAAGAGGGCGCGGCGCCATGGCACGATGCCGATTCGATTTGCTATGTCACGATGGCGAAGACGCGCGCTGCCCTCTGCCGCCGGTTGTGAACAGCTGAGCCACCAGACGAGCGGCCCAATTCCCAAGGCCAATAGATGCGCCATGTGGTTCTGGTTGGAAAACGTGCCTTTCACTACTCCACAAGCCAACCGGGTTGGATGGGTGTAGACGCCGAGGAACTTTTCGGTACCGGCGAGGAACTGGATTAGGCCAACCACGGCCATGAATACTGCGCCGGTGGCCACGGTACGTAACGTCCGCCGTACGGCATGAGGATCGGTCGTGCGTTGTGCCACAACCAGGAACAACAACGCGTAAGCGACGAACATCGCCAGCCCACCGCGCGTCGCATCGGGATGCAGCGAGATACTCGACCAAGTTCCTAACCCCAGATTCGCCGAGCCAGCGGCATTCCATAACGGCAGTCGCTCGGAAATGGCCGGTGACACGGTCGCCAACCAGGAGGCGGGCAAGGGAACCAGTTGTAACAGTATCACGCTTACGGCGGCGATCAACAGCCACTCCAGACCCGTCAGTCGCCAGCCATGTTGCCGACTCACGAAGCGGTGCCAGACTGATGCCAAACCCATCACGCAGATCAGGGACACAAACAAAAATCTACCAAGGGGATGTCGACCACCCATCGCCAGCGGCGCCAGCACGAGCAACGCAAACAGACTGAGGTCGGCGATCGTGTCGAGCAAGCGTGGCAGTGACAGATAGTGATTGCGGGCGTGACCGATCATCGGGTTAACATCCTAATTGGATAGTGCCACAAGATGACGCATGGTGGCACGGCACTCCGTGCCGTGAGGTAGACACTGTGGCACGGCACTCCGTGCCGTGAAGACAGGTATTTCTGTAACCGCTCACGAAGGCTCAGGTCTCTTTCGTGCCGAAGGCACAGCCCCCTACGAGCCCAGGGTGAAGACAACGCGAGTCTTGCGAGCATTGGCGTAACCCTGGGGCGTCTTTCCACACGCCTTGGAAGCCCCAACGGGGCGTCCCTAGCCTTCTTAGGGCCACCCCTTCGGGGTTTAACTGTGATACTCTTCGTAACCCCCGGGGTTACGCGGCGTTCGTTCCACTCACGTCGCTTCACCCTGGGCTTGTTTAGGGTCGTCCCTTCGGGACTGGAACAAGAGCAGGCACGAAACAACATGTGAAACGTCGCGGAGCGACGTACCACACTCTGCTACGCCGCGGTACGCCGAACTTTGATTGCTCCAGGTTCTTCATAGTGATCGTAACCGTAGACTTTGGTCATGAACGCGTTGTTGTCTTGCGTGCCGATTCGATTGGCGACGGCTCCGACCAACGGAACTTGCATGGCCTGCAGGCTTTGCACGGCGCGCAAGACAAGTCGCCGGTGATTCTTTTCCGGTTGCAGGACTAGCAGCACGCCATCTGCCTGGCGGCCGACGATCGCGGCGTCACTGGCGGCCATGACGGGTGGGCAATCGATCAGCACCTGATCAAATTGCGATCCCGCCCACGCCAGCAGCTCAGCGAACCGAGTTCTGGTCAGCAAGTCGACCGGATCACTGGGTCGCGACCCACATGGCAATACGTGCAGGTTGGCAAGATGCGTGTGGTAGATCGCCGGCTCGACACAGCGGGCGACCGGCTCGCGGCTCTGCAGCAACTGGGATAACCAGGCGATACCGCGAACATCCAACAGCCGCGACAGTCCCGGACGTCGCATATCCGCATCAATCAGCAACGTTCGTTTGCCGGCACGAGCGTAGGTCACACCCAGGTTCACCAGCACGGTTGTTTTGCCGTCGCCCGGTTCGGCGCTAGTCACTCCCAGGCAATCCGTTTCGCGCCCGGAAAACGCAATCGCCGTGCGCAGCGTCCGAAACGCCTCCACCTCGGGCGAATCGAACGACGAGTAAGCATAGACACCGTCAATCCCACGTTGGTCGGTCGCGGGCAGGGCACGCACAATGCTCAGCAGAGGTGTTTCGAGCTGTTGAGTGATTTCGTCAGGCGACCGAAATCGATCATCCAGCAGGTCAATCAGATAGACGGCCATGACGCCCACGGTCAAGCCGGCAGCGAGCGACACCAGCACGGTCAGCAGCAAGCGAGGTGAAACGGGCCGCGCTGCCGCCACGGGGTCACTGACCACGGTCACGCGCACGGCGGCCTGACTTTCATTGATGTCGATTCCGGCAATTCGATTTAGCAGCGTGTCGTGCAAGTGTCGCAATCGTTCGACTTCGTTTTCCACAATCGAAGCCTGTACCTGCCTATCGTTTAGCTCGACCGCCTGTGCCTCGTATCGTTGATACTGATGCTGCAGTTCGGCTTCGTGCGCGTTCAGCTTCTCGAGTCGCTCGCGAATCATGGCCGTCAGCATCGGTCCAAGCTGGCTATGTGTCATCTTGTTGAGTCGCGTTTGCACGTGCTGCTGATACTCGACCAGGTAGCGTTCACCTTCAGCGATCATATGCCGCGATTGAATCACTTCCGGATGGGCAGTGCCGTAATGCTGCAGCAGTTTTTCGAGTCGTGCGCGATCGTCAATCAGTTTCTGCTCCACTCGACTCAGGACTTCGGTATTCTGCGGACTCAGTCCCAATGCACTCATCAGCAGTTCGCGCCCCACGATAGGTTCGACCGTCACCAGATGTTGGCGCAAATCGCCACCCGAGCGCAGCGCGCTTTCGACCGCCGCCAACGTTGCGCGCATTTCCAATTGCTTTTGTTGGACGCGGATCAACGCCTCATTCACACTCAACACACGTTGCACGGCCGGATGGACCGCTTGCGAGGCCTCGGGCAACCCGAGATCGCCTGACTTGCGTTTCGCCGCGAGCAGTTCGCGGTGTTTTGCGTTGAGTTGTGATTCGATGCCGCCCCGTTCTTTTTCCAGGATGCGTATAATCTCGGCTGACACGTCGCGGTGGTTTTTTTCGATGAAATCGAGATACGCGCGATCCACCGCCGCCACCACGGCTTCGGCCGCCGCGTGGCTGCGTGACCGATACGCAACTTGGATCATGTTGGTGCGTCGCTCACGCTCGACCGACAGCCCGCCACGCAGTACCTCCGACCACTTTTCCTTTGGCAGTTCGCCGAAGTCGACCATCGTTCGGCGTTGCTGCGCCAGATACTCGACCGCCCGTTGCAGTACAACGTCTTCGCGAAACAATTGGACGTAGGTCGGAATCAGCGCCTGTTGGCTACGATCGAACGTGGCACTCGAGTTCCAGGACTCGTGTCCCGTGGGAATGACCAACAGCACCGCGCGTGCTTCGTAAAGTCGAGTCGATGTTGCGTAGTAGAATGCGCCGAGTAGCGACGCGATGACAACCGCCAAAACCACATAGCTGATGCGCTGACGCAGTACGCGCGCGAAGCTCAACAGCGCGCGTAGCGCGTCGGCTGCCGAGCCCGGTGCGGGCGTTTGTGGCGCTGGGACGGGTGGTGGATTCATGGCAAGTTATCGGCGGAGTCCGTGGCGAGCTCCTTCTAAAACCCAGGTACGGTGCTGGAGAAACCAAAGCGAATGAAGCTGCGCAACGTTTCGATCGTAAAGGTAAGTGGTGTTTGTTCCACGCTGACCACGTCACCGGCGGCAAGTACGACGTTCGCATGCGCGCGCGTCTTCGCTTCGCGTATCCCGGTCTCGATCACGATCGGTTCATCGCGATCGGGAACGGCGCGGACAATGTGTATCTTGTTGGCCACTTGCAGCGTCACGCCACCGGCCTGGGCGATTGCGTCCAGGACGCGCATGTCGCGATCGCCGGGCATCTTTACTTGCGACGGTGTGTTGACCAACCCAATGACTTGTATCGTGCGTGTTGGCTCCGGCATCACCATGACGACTGCCCCGTCGTCCAGGCCAACTCTTTGTGCAGCCTGTTCCAGCTGAGCTAAATCGATGCGGTTGCGAGAATCGGTCGACGGGTCGCTTGGTGGGACACCGGGCACGTAACTTGCCTGGCGCACCGTTGCTGTCGAACTGGTCGCGCGCCGAATCTCGACCGTCGTACTGGCGTCGTCGGCCAGCCCACCGGCGGCGACGAGTACCGAAAAGAGGTCGCAATCCGAAGCGGGCAGCTCCTTCACACCCGGCTGTAATACGGCTCCCACGACGGTCACCCGATTTGTGCGCCGTTTCAGAAGTCGGACGGACACGTTCGGAGCGCGGTAGATCTCGCGACGTATGCTCTCGTATCGGATACGCGCTTCGGCGCCGTCCAATTCCAGTCCCGCGACTGGCACCCTACCGACCAGTGGCAATTCAATGTCACCCTGATCACTGACGCGCGTCGGCGGCCAGGGCGTTTGATCGTCTCGTTCAATTCCGGTTGTCACGACGACCTGAAGCAGGTCGCCGGGGAAGATCTGTTGGCTGTTCGTTCCCGCGCGGGCGAACCCGGTCAAGTTAACGCGTTGCGCCGTATGCGTGTCCGCCGCCATGTATTCGGGTGGCAGCTGGTTGGGCGCGATGATTGCGCCGCGATGGCATCCCGAAACTAGCAGGGTTGCCACAACGAGTAGCTGATAGGTCGAGACGCGATACCAGATGCGGCGACTACCGCCTCGCGGCGACGTTGAGCCTCGTCTAATGGCGGCCGCCCGGTCGGGATTGAAACTGTAGATTCGCAATATCCCGCAACTCCAATCCTTCCATCGTCCAGCATGGCTAGCCCGGTACGCGTCCCCGCTCAGCTGCCCGGCGGGGAATCGTCGCGCGAATTGTAGACCGCGATGGGAATGGCAATCGCTGCGGCGACGATCAGGCCCACCATGATCGGGTCGGCGACGAACAGGTCACCGATTGGGCGTTGGCCGCGCTGGATCACGCCGTCGGGTACTACCAGCAGTTGATCGCGCGCTTTGGGCGGAGCCGTGCCGGCGGCCCAGCCGCGACAGAGATAAATCTGCTTGCCTGCGGCAACCTGAAACTTGCCACCACGCAACGCATCGACTTGGAACTGGCCTTGTTTGTTCGTAACTACTTCCACCGCCGGGCGACCGTTCTGTGTCACTTTCAAGTGGAAATCCGCACTCGGCTGGCCTTGGTGGCTGAACACGTACCCTGTCAACTGACCACTCTTGCCCAAGGCAATGTCATTGACATAGACCGCTTTGGTGCGCGGCGCCGTCAGTTGGCTGTCGGTCGGTGGGCCGAATCCGTGGACTTGCGCTATCGGCAACACCCAGTTGGAAGTCGCCAGCAGCACGGCCACAAAGCGAGCGTTTCGTGAGATGTTCATAAGTCGTTCCTTACCACATCCGTCCTTGGTCATTCTGTGTCTGGCACGGCACGTCCGGTGCGGCATTGGAAGGAGGGCCGCGCGGAATCGAGAAATTCGTGGCGGGATGGTAGCGAATTCCCGCTATGCCGCAAAGACCACTCTTGGAAAAACCGCCGGGCGACTCTGGCCCGAAGGGCCGATACTGGCATCCGTGGTCGCGTTTCCTGTGTCGCCCCTGCCGGGGCTTGGCGATTCTGGTTTGAACCACACCGGTGCCTTACGGCACCGGCAGAGGCTGTACCGGCCCTCCGGGCCGAATTCAATCTGGCCCGGAGGGCCAAAACAGCCCTTGCCGGGGTCGTCAGACCCCGGATCCTGACGCGCTAGCGGTGGTGTTTCAGGAAGGCCTTCTTAAGGTTGGGCACCGCTTGGTTCAGCCGATCGCTCAAGCGGCCCGGCGGCTGGTTCTTGGCGATGTCGCTCAGGTATTGCACCAAAACGGCGCGCGCTTCCGGAGGACCGTGCAGCATGAAGTGGACCCAAGCCCACGCCGCGCGGTACTCGGCTTTGCCCATGTCGCGCACGTTATGCAGGCTCTCTAGCTTTTGCAAGTCTGGGGCGCGACGAATTCTAGCTGCCCAGGTTACCGCCGATTGGTGCGGGTTCTTCGCCTTTCGTCGCTCGGCTTTCACTTCATAATACTCGGCAAGCCCTTCGTCCAACCAGAGCGGGACCATGGCCAAACGACTGTGCAATAGAGCGTGAGTGCTTTCGTGGCGCACGTCGACTTCGAACTGATCGTTCACATACGCCATCACCCAACCGGGCTGCGAGCCTTTGATGAACAGCGCCCGCCGCGTCGGGGCTCCTATGAAGTATCGGTTGACATAAAGGGTGTAGGCTTGCCGGTCAGCGAATAACAGCAGATGCACCGGTTCGCCTCGCGACGGCAGCTGCAACTGGGCGGTCAGGTCACGTTCCAAACGTGTCAGTTCGGGCAACAATTGCGGAAAGGCGTCGAGCGAGAAATTTGCTCGAACGCGAAAATCACCAGCCGCACGGACGTCGACCCAATCAGTCGACTGTGCATAAGTGGGGCTCAGCCAAGCCGGCAGCAAGGCCACCAGGACGGCGAGCACGATGAATCGTCGAATCATGTTAGGCTTCGTCTCAAAACTCGTATTTACCACCTTGCGTTTCGCGTAATCTGCTGAAAAGGGCATGGCTTTGCCGCGCGAAAAGACGTTATGGGACAAAGCCTAGGCTGATCTAGCATGGCGTGGCGTCGTTAGTTTGCGGAATGGTTTGAACCACGTTCTTTTTCGTTTCGTTTTGGCTTGTACATTGACCGGCACGTCCAAACCGCGAACAACGCGGGCCGGATTGCGACAACACAGCTCGTAGGCAATCTGCTCGCTGGCGATCTCGGTCACGTGCTGAAACGCGCGTCGCAACAGCGGACGGCGGGTCTTCGAGCCGTGTGCGTCGGTGGCAACAAAGTGAGCCCAGTCGGACCGTACGATTAATTCGGCCAGTGCCTGGCAACGTGGACCGAACGTCCCCACAAGGCTACCCGCAGTTACTTGCATCAAGCACGCTCGCCCCACCAGTGCGCCGATCAGGCGAGGCTTGCGAAGCAAGCCTTGGTTACGCTCGGGATGCGACAGGATGCCGGTGATGGAGAGACGGGCTAGGTCATCGAGGCACGCGTCGAGCGAAAAGTACAACTCGTGAGGTAGCTCGAGCAAGATATGTTTGCCTCGATCGCCCAAGGTCAGCACATTGCCAGAGGCAAGCTGGTTGACCAGATCGACTTGCACACGCACGTCGGCACCTGGCCGGACGGTTAACGGTACATTGTGCTGGCGCAAGTACAGCTGCAGATCGCCGACCGCGCGGCGTACCTGTTTTCCCGTCACGTTAGAAAAGCTACCTAGCTGATGGGGTGTGGCAACGATGGTCGTAATCTGGTCAGCGACCGCCATTCTGGCCATCTCCAGCGACTCGGCCCATGACGTCGCACCATCGTCAATTCCGGGCAAAAGATGGCAGTGAATATCGATCATTGGCTCGGTAAATCGCACTTGAACTCCTTCATGCCGCACGGATGTGAGCGTTTCTTCCATCCAGGAGGCCGATCCAATGGAATCAGACCGACGTGGGGCGCGATTCTAGCTATTCGGCACGTTGGGTCAATTCTGATATACGTGGTTTCGCGTGATCGGTCGCGATGGTCTTTGCTGGGGCTCGTTGCGCACGGCGGCGGGGCTTGCATTGACCGGTCGTGTCAACGCGTGTATCGTGTTGGCTGCACTGACTTTAGCAATCCATAGAGCCCGCAAAAGACGCGACGGATCGAGCCCGCACATCTGCAGCTCCCCCCCGAAAAGGCGACGAAACGTGAAATATGCAGCCATCGGTCCCATTGCCGTTCATTTCCCAGATCGTTTGGAAACGAATGAGGAGCTTCGAGCACAGTTCCCAAAATGGGATATGGAGCTCATCTACCAGAAGACCGGCATTGCCCAACGCCATATCGCCGCTCCCGGCGAGTGTTCGTCCGACTTGGGCGTCAAAGCTGCCCAGAAACTGTTCGCCGAACAGTCGGTTGACCCACAATCGATAGATTTCCTGCTACTTTGTACACAAACACCGGACTATCCGCTGCCAACCACCGCCTGTCTGATGCAAGATCGACTTGGCTTACGCACTTCGTGTGGAGCGCTCGACTTCAATCTCGGCTGCTCGGGTTATGTCTATGGGTTGGCCATGGCCGACGGCTTGATTCGCACCGGGTCGGTAAGCCGCGTGCTGCTGATCACGGCCGAGACCTACAGCCGGTTCATCCACCCGGAGGACCGAAGCCTGCGCACCATCTTCGGCGATGCGGCGACGGCAACCCTGATCGATGCGGCGAACGAGCCGACGTTGTCTGGCTTCCGTTACGGCACGGACGGCCGTGGCGCCGACACGCTGCTGGTCACCAAGGGGGGCGCGCGGCCCACCCAAGACGCGCACCAACCGCGCCACCGCCAGCGTTGGCAGAGTGACCTGTACATGGATGGCCCGGCGCTGATTTCGTTTACCGTCGACGCCGTTCCACAACTGATTTCCGAAGTGCTGGAAGCGACGAATCTGACGCGCGACGACATCCAGTACTACCTGATGCATCAGGCTACGCGTAAGATGATGGACTACTTGTACGATCGGCTCGCGCTGACGCAAGAGCAGATGCCGCTGGTCCTGAAAGAGTGTGGCAATACCGTATCATCGACTATTCCGATCGTCATTGATCGCCTGCGTGGCGAAGGTAAACTGCAGCCGGGTGTACAGAGTATGCTGGTCGCGTTCGGTGTGGGTTGGTCTTGGGGCGGATGCATGTGGCGCGTTGGCCAGCCGTAATCGGTGTCGGTGTTGTCGTGATCGTTGGGGTTGTCGTGATCGTTGGGGTTATCGTGATAGTTGGAGGACAGAATGAAGTCACTTAAGGGACACTTTCTTGTTGCTTCGCCCCATTTGTCGGACACCAACTTCTTCCGTAGTGTTGTATTGATGATTCAACACGACGAAGAAGGGGCATTTGGAGTCGTGATGAATCGCCCCACAAATACGACCATCGCGGACATCCCCGAGCTTGCTCCGGAAGCGAACTGCGATATGAACGCTCCCGTTCATCTCGGCGGTCCGGTCCAGGGTCCCCTGATTGCGGTCCATTCGGACGTCGCGTCGGCCGAATTGGAGATCACGGCAGGAATCTACTTTGCCACGTCGAAGGAGGCCATCGTGCAGATCGTCTCGGAATGTGTTGGCCCGTTTCGACTCTTCCAAGGTTATTCGGGGTGGGGACCTGGCCAATTGGACGACGAGCTGAAGGCGGGCGGTTGGCTGACCGCACAAGCGACGAGCGACGATGCTTTTTCGGACTACGACGAACTCTGGAATCGCGTGGCACGGCACATCGGACTCGACATCGTTTCTCCCACACTTCCCCCCGACCAGATTCCTGACGACCCATCGATGAACTAACGTGGCAGGCGGTTCTGAGAGCCGACGCACTACCTTATGACCGACAAGAACCGTACGATCGCCATCGGAGATATTCATGGCTGCGCACAAGCGCTGCGCGCGTTGCTCGCGGCGATCGCGCCGACCTCCACCGATACCATTGTCGCGTTGGGTGACTATGTGGACCGCGGGCCGGATAGTCGTGACGTCGTCTGCCAGCTACTTGAGTTGCGGCAACGTTGCCAGCTTGTTCCGCTGATGGGCAACCATGAAATTATGATGTTGGCAGTCTTGAGCGGGGATCTCGATACGCTGACGTGGCAACGCTACGGCGGCACTGAAACTCTGGCCAGCTATGGCGGTCAACCAATGGTAATCGATCAGGACCACCGCGAGTTCCTGGCCGATTGCCGGCACTTCCACGAAACCGATTCACACATCTTCATGCATGCCAACTATGTGGCCGATCTGGAGCTGGCCGATCAGCCCGACAACGTCCTGTTCTGGACCCACATTTCCTCGACACTCCCACCCCCACACCGTTCAGGCAAGATCGCGGTGGTGGGGCACACACCTCAGCTGGAAGGCGACATCTTGGACCTGGGACACCTGGTCTGTATCGACACGTGCTGTTTTGCTGGCGGCTGGCTCACCGCGTTGGATACCACCACCGGTCAAATCTGGCAAGCCGATCAAACAGGGGCGCTGCGCGACGGGCTATCATAGCGCCGACCCATTGGGTCGGACCCGTGACGCTGCGATGTGAAACGTCGCGGCAAGGAACTGGAACTCGACCAACGCGAACAATGCCGTCAATTGAATGCGGTGACGTGGACCTTGATGCGCCTGGAACATGGCGTAAAACGCGATAAATGTCAGCAACACTAACACCAGTAACCGGCACTCGCGGCTGCGCCGCCACAATATGACCGCACCGACGACGGCGGGAATGGCGAATAACCACTGCAAGATCATTGGCACTTGCAAGAACGAATAGGTGGGGGAAATCGTCCAGGGCTGTGGTGTCAGTACGAAACGCACACTGCCGGCTAACATTAAGTGCGGGTACAACTGCTGGTCATCGGCACCAATTTTGGCGTAGACCAGCACCAAGACACCGATCATGACCGGAAGGAGTATCCATTTTCGCGAATCTTGCCACTGCAACATCACCCAGACGCCGGCAGCGGCCATGAGCAGAAACGGCACATAGATCCGTACCATGAACAGCAGCAGGAAGCAGATGGCAAGTCCCAACAGGGCAGCCCAGGATCGGAGCCGTACGAACCGCACCATGCAGGCGACGCTTGCAATCAACAACACTTCGACCAACGCTTCCTTGATGTTGATCAGCGAGATCCAGGACAGGTAGTCCCAATGCAACATGTGGAACGCCAACAAGCCTTGCAAGAACCGCACCGGAAAAGCGAGCAGTCGCAAGGTGCGATAGAGAAGGACGCCGGTCACGAATGTCAGGCCAATATTGAAGAAGACGGCGGCATAATAGTGCATGCCGACAATGTATTGAGCAACCACGTTCCACAGATAGTAGAGCGTGTGTCGACTGGCCGCGGCGCTGGCCAGAATATCCCGCCCGTCGGGATCGAACACCAGGTCCCACGGTCGATAGCCTAGCTGGAGCAGTCCGGCACCAACACCGTAGTACCGCATATCGTCGCGCAACGTCCATCCGCACTGGTCGAAGTACAGCCAGAAATAGACGAACGGGATCGTCGCCTTGATCAGTGCGATGGCCAATGCCGCCCACGCCGGCAAGTACCGGGACAAGATCGCATATCCCAGGATCAGGATGGCGACTGCCGAGCAGATCAATGGGAGCGTGGGAGTGGGCATGGCAGATGCAGCGGTGGTGAATGGGCCGTTAGCGTACTGGGAACGAAGGAAACATCGGTCGATGTCAGGTCTCGAACCGATCGCCGCAAGTGTCGTCCAGCAACACGCGTTCATATTGCGCGACGACCTTGGGAACATTGTATTTTTGTCGAACTCGATGCAGTGAATCGGCGGGGAGTCGTTTGAACCAACGTGGCTCCCAAGCATCGATTCGCGGTACGAACCGATCGCTCAGCCCCAGGTCGGCAAGGATCTCTTGCGTGCCGCCCGAGTGCTGCATGGCGACTGGCGGGCACCCGCATGCGATCGCTTCAAGCAATGCGTTCGAGCTGCTTTCGGCATGCGAACTGATTGCCATCAGGTCGGCTGCCGTTAGCCACGCAAAGGGGTTCGGTTGATAGCCGGCGAAGTGTATGTGACTGGCGATGCCGAGCTTCTTTGCCTGAGTCCGTAATGCCCCAGAACAGGGGCCGTCGCCAAGGAGCCAAAGCTGCGCATTCGGGCGACGGTCCAGCAATCGAGGGAAAGCAGCCAGTAGCCGATCGGTACCTTTGACCGGCCGCAATCGCCCCAACGCGATCACATGCGGGCCTGGAGTTTCAAGCTGGCGATGGATTTCAAACACACTCGGTTGAGTGTTGCGGTCGGGTTGCTCGATAGTGCCTTGCCGCACGGTCACAGCCTGCTGGATCGCGTCAAAATCGACCGGGTTGGGGATTACACTCAATTGCACTGTCGGTAATCCGAACGCGTGCTGTAGATCCGCTCGCATGAATGCGGTCTGGCAGACAATGGTGTTGGCCTGGCGATACAAGGTGCGCCAGCCGAATCGCCGCAGGCTGTGGGCAAAGTGCGTGCTGGCGCGGGCGGCCGTTGGGGCACGGGTGCCGCCGGCGATGCCGAGCGTGTGGTCGACCAGGTTCGTTTCGCGTAATACCAATCGTGTGCCACGCGGCCACCATGGTCGGGATAGCGCGGTCGCCAGGTTCATGTGCAGTATGGTCGAGAAGACAACGTGAGGCCGGATGCGGCGGATCGTACGCAGCAACGGAACGATCGATCGCACGACCCGCGACGCGGCCAAGTCGTGTACCGTGACGTGGTCCGGAATGTTGTGCTTGTTCGGGCCCGAATCTCGCGCAACAGCCAGGTGCAGGTCGAATCTGTTGGGATTCATGTGTCGCAACAGCGTCGTGACAACTCGTTCCGCTCCACCACCACCCAACGATGGCAATACGAAAAGGCAACGTTCGCGCGTCATACTGCCGCCCCTCCCCTGCCCCGTTCACGACGTGCGAGCGCTCGGCTGGTGACCAGCATCAGAAACAGACAGGCGGTCGCGTAAACCAAGGAAGTTGACAAAGCGATTCCGGCGGTACCCATGCGCTGCATTAACAGATAATTCAACGCGACGTTCAACACGACGCTGATCAGTGTGCTGATCGTCAGTAGGTAATTCAAACGCATGGATGAAACCAAGCGAACGTACAGCATGCTGAGTGTATAGAACGGAATTTGCAACGCGTACATTACTTGGACCCAGGCCACCGCCTCGGTGTTTTCTGGACGAAACGCGCCCCGTTGCAGGGCGAACGACGTCAAGGGATGGGAAAAAAACAGTAAGACCAACGTCACCGGTATCATGGCCAACAGTACGCCGATGCTGGACTTGGCCAGCGTATCTCGTACGGCGGACCAGTTGCACGTTGCCACTTGCTGAGCGAAGTAGGGAAAAACGGCTCGGCTTAGCGACATGGCCGGCAAACTGATCGCCAGTGCAACCAGCTTGCGGCCGTAGCCAAGCGTGGCCACGCTGCCCGTGCCCAGTTGCGAGGCCATGGCGTTGTCGACCAGTACCGTGCTGCTCATCATTGCCGCCGCTGCCACCAGCGGGAAATACTGTCGGAGAACTTGAACAACCCGTGGCGACGGACGAGATACTCGAGGCCACAACCGATGCCCCACCCGATGCAATAGCCAGCCAATCGTAATCATCTCGGCGAGCGATCCGACGAGAATGCCAATGGCGAGGGAACGAATCCCCCACGCCTTGCCGAACAGCAGCATGGTCGCGACTGCACAGACCGGGATAAGGATCGGTGCCAGGCCAGTGGCGGCGAACTGCTGCCGACTGTGCAATACGCTGCTCCAAAGCGAGGTCAACCCGCTGAGCACGACAACCGGTGCCAGGATTAGCATGAGCTGGCGCGCTAACAGACGTTTCTCAGGGGCAAACCCAGGGCATAGCATATCGACCAGATGCTGCGAAGAAGTTGCTAGCACCACTGTCGCAGCCGCTAGCAGTGCCAGGAACCAGAATGTTGTTTCACGCAGCAGTTGGTCGGCTGCGCCCGGTTCGTCGTGTTGGTGCACCTGCGAAAACGTGGGAAGCAACGCCGAGCCAGCCGCTCGTCCCAGGGCCATAATGGCAAAAGTTGGCAATGCCACGGCGACAACCAGCGCGTCTAGTTCATCGCCCGCTCCAAACCAGTATGCCGTGACCACTTCCCGCACGGCTACGGCCGCCTTGCAGACCAGCGTCAAGCCGACCAGCAGCAGACTTGCCGCCAAGATCTTGTGGTTGGTCGAGCCACTGTGCTGCCAGTCGGTCCAACGTCCGTGCAGCGCCAATGCCGTGCCCGAAACGAACCCTCGGTTGCCAATCAGCGTTGCGCGGTCGCGTTTCCACATGCTGTCACAACCATCCTTGGCCAAGCGGGGGAAGTCTCTTTTGAGTAACTGTTCACGGCCTTTAGCCATGAGCTTCGTTTTTTAAGGCCCGGAGGGCCAACATAGTCCTTGCCGGGGGCGTCAGGCCCCGGTCCTCGGCAAACAATATCCGTAAAGCCCCGGCAGGGGCGATACAGACGCCAGCCCTCGTCCTTCCTGTGCCGCCCCTACCGGGGCTAACGATTCTCTTGATAACGACATCGGTGCCTTACGGCACCGGCAAAGGCTGTACCGGCCCTGCCGGGCCGAATTCGCTGCTTTTACCGTGAGTCGCTGTGTTAAAATGAAGCACCGTGAACGGCTACCTTTTGAGTAACACGCTTATAGTTGCTCACCGGGGCCTGAGGCAAGGTCGAAGTCGAATTGCCCTCGTCATGCGCCGCCACCCGAACCCGGCGAACAAACGTTTGGGTTACTGCCACATTCGACTTGACCCGAATTCGGGTGACAGGTACATTTTGCCCCACCACAGGGAGGTGGGGGAAAGGTGATTGTCGAGTTCACGGGCTGCAGTGGGGTCGGGAAAACGTCGCTTCTGCGGCGCGTTGGCGAGATGCTGCGCCGGGACCAGATACCAGTTGCCTATCCGTACGAACATTTCCTACGCAACCGATTTCCGCAGTCGTTGTCCGATCGGTGTGCGGCTTCTACTTCTGCGGCAAATTTGGCCGTTGAGTTACTCGGCTGGCCTTCGATGTTGCTGGGCAGACGCCGGTTCCACAAGTGTGACACGTGGGTTCGAGCACAAATTCGCAACGTGGCCAACTCGCGGCGCGAGTGGTTGCGGTTGACCCGGAGCTGGAATCGGAAGATCGCCGTCATGACGTGCGGTGCATCGGCGTCGAGCGAACTGGACTCGACGATACTGTTGCACGACGAGGGTACGGTGCACTTCGCCGCCACACTATTAGCACGTTCTACTGCGCCGATTGGCGAAATGCTCGACCGGTACCTTGACCTGATCCTCTTGCCGGCTCGAATCATCTGCGTGCATGCCACTGCCGAGTGCAGTGCGCGGCGGTTACTGCAACGCCGTTACGGGCCAGCCCCGGATCGCCATGGTGTGGCGCACGGTCGTTTCTTGCAGCGCGCCCGCGAGGTCATCCAGCGGATAAGCGAACATCCCAGTACTGCGCCGCGCTTGGTTCTTGTCGACAACGAATCGAACGCTCCGTCGGCTTTGGATGGACTTGCGCGAACCGTCGTTCGCCAATTGGCGACAGACGTTGCGTTCCACGTTCGGGCACGCCGGGTCCCTGCGTCCACGAGAGTTCAACGCATCATCACCAACTGTTCTAACAGCTCGTCCGAAGCTTTGGTGGCTTCGGCTTTCCCCAGGACGTAACGCGATGATCCGACTCGTTGAGACCTGCGCGCCGAAAACATGTCAGATGCCCTTGCGTTTGGCAGAACGCTTATTCGCGCAACTGTACGATGCGGACGTGCGTTATTGCCATTGGAAGAGTAACGAGTCGTTGCTGGCCGCGCTTGCGGGGGTTGGCGATTTGGACCTGTTGGTCCATGGCGAGGACTGTCAGCGTTTTCAAATGATCGTCACGAAACTGGGGTTCAAGCTATTCGCACAGCCGGCGTGGCAAACTCAGCCCTCGGTCGTCCACCTTTACGGCCACGATGCGGCGACGGGGAAACTGCTGCACCTGCACGTCTACTATCGTCTGGTCACCGGGGGGCATCTGCTTAAGAACTACCGGTTACCGTTGGAAAAGATGTTGTTGAGTCACTGTCATCTCGAACATGGCGTGTTAGTGGCTGACCGTGCGGCCGAGTTGGCCGTGTTCGTGTTGCGCAAGATGCTCGAATCGGGTAATTGGGTCGAGCTGGTTTTGCAACGTCTTGATCGTGCCCATTTGCAACGCGAGCTGCGTTGGTTGTTGTCGAGCGATGGGTTGGAACGGACGGCGTTGCTGATCAGTGCCTGTGGGCTACTGGCTGACCACTTGCCGCAGCTCGACCGTTCGTTATGGCGTGCAGGGGTCGCAATGCTGTACGCCCCCGAATCGCTGTCGCGGCAACATGCATTGGGCCGACAATTTCGCAGTCGCATGAAAAGTGTCGCACTGCGCGGTTCGCTTTGGGCAGCGACCGCGACACTTGGACGAGTTGCCGGCGTGCTGACAAATCGTCTGCTACGGCGTCGGAGCCGAAAATGGCCGGCCCATGGTGGCAGCGTCATTGCGCTGATCGGCCCTGAGGCGAGTGGCAAGTCGACCTATTCCAAATCACTTTGCACCTGGCTCGCCGACGTGATGGTAGCGCGCACCGTTCATCTGGGAAAACCAGCCCCGTCGTGGCTAAGTCGTTTGGCCCACGTCGCGCGCCCCCTGTTTGCCCCCCACTCCCCCACTTCCCCACTCTCCCACTCCCCCACTCTCCCACACCCCCGCCACCACGGCTGGCCCTATGCCGTCGCATCGGTATTACTGGCGCGCGATCGCTACCGAATGGCTGCACGCGTCTATCGCGCCGCGCTGCGAGGTACGATCATCGTTTGCGATCGCTATCCGTCCCAACAACCTGAGGCGGTGGATGGACCTCGGTTGACGGTGGTTGCGGAAGGTCTGGCCGGTAGTTCCTGGTTGGTCCGTTGGGCTGCTCGGATCGAACAGAGCTATTACCGCCAGATTCCACCCGCTGATGTTGTGCTTCAACTGGCGGTGCCTGTCGCTGTGGCTCAAGTGCGCAACCGGCAACGCGTCAAAGAGGGCAAGGAAGACGACGTCTATCTGGCTCGGCGACACCGGCAGTTTCATGCGGGGTGTGGCGAGTCGTCGGACGGCAACGAGATCGTTGATACTACGGCGTCGATGGACGATGTGATGCAACAACTGCGCACATTGGTTTGGAAACGCTTGTAGGGTAAACGAATGAACGAGAAGCGTTAGTCTCCAAGGGGCGGGTGAACAGGGACGTTCGCCTGGCGATCATGAAAATACTACGGCTGGTACTAAGGATTGGACCGACCAGCGCGCCATACAACCAGTTTACACTTCCGTTGCTCGATGCGCACGACGTGACGTTGTGCACTTACCACCGCGTCACCGAGGCGGCGGATTGCCGCATTGACCTGGCGGAGGGTGACGGGCGTTTGCGCGGCTATGTCAAGCGACTCTGGACGCTGCTGCGGGCCCGTCCGTTTGACGTCGTGCATGTTCACTCGCCGCACTTGGCGTTGCTGTTCCTGGTCGTAGGTCTGTTTGCCGCGCCCCGACTTGTGTTGCGGAGCATCTTGCACGTTCACAGCAGCTACCATGTCTTGCGATGGCGCAACCGATGGATGCTATTGCCCGCGTTTATGTTGTTTGGGCGTGTTGTCTGTTGTAGCAACGCATCGCGACGCAGCTTTCCCTGGCTCTATCGCACGCTGGCGGGGCGGCGGTTGTTGACGATTTGCAATGGTGTGGACCTGCGGCGAGTCGATCGAGTCTGGACGCCATTGGGTGCCGGCACCATCGACCGTGGCAGGGATCTGGAACTGGTCAGTATCGGTAATCTGCGGCCGTTAAAGAACCACGAAACTGTCATACGCGCATTAGCGTCGGTCAACGCGCGGGACGTACGTCTGACGATCATCAGCGACGGACCGTCACGTGCTGCACTCGTACAGTTGGCCAAAGAACTGGGAGTCGGCGACCGAGTTCAGTTGGTCGGCCAGATTGCGCGGGACGCGGTGCTGCAATACTTGTGGCGCGCCGACGCGTTTGTGTCGATGTCGCTCGGCGAAGGGCTGCCGGTCGCGGTGCTGGAAGCGATGAGTTGTCACTGCCCGGTCGCGCTGTCGGACATCCCGCCCCATCGAGAGATCCGTGGACGGCGCGCCGGATTGATCCCCCTGTTCGAGCCAGATGATGATCGGCAACTTGCCGAGGCGATTGATGATTGGGCAAGTATGCCGTTGGACGTGCTGCGCGCGTGGGGCGCCGATTGCCGGCAACACGTCGAATGGGATTACTCGCTGGACTGGATGCTGGACCAGTTCCAGGTCGTATTGGACGAGTTCGATCCGAGTGTGGTCCCAACGCCCGAATGGAACGTGTTTTGTCGCTCGGTCGGGACAAAGCGACGAACGCGGCGCGTGGCGTGAACGGCTACTTATTCAAAGAGGTGAAACCGTGGCGGATTCCATAGACTTCGCGTCGCTGCAATGCGGTGACAATCGGATGACTGAGCGTGGGGCCGGTCGGCATGTGCGTGAGTTGGCGGCACTCGCAGCGCATTTCGATTACCGGGCGGACCGGTATGCCGAGAAATACTGTGCGGCGGAGCCGCGTCACTTGTACGAACACGAGAAACGGGTGCGAACCGAGTGGACGTGCCAGCGGATCGACCAGATTGCCGAGCGAAATGGGGTTGGCCAGTTACTGGATGTAGGCTGTGGCGACGGGCGACTGATCCAACGCGTGCTGATGGATCACCCGTACTGGCATGGTACCGGCATCGATGTTTCGGCGGGTATGATCCGGGCGGCGCGTGGCGCGAGCTGGGATTTGCAGCGTGCGCGTCGCGTGCAGTGGTGCAACGGCACCTTGACGCTGGTAGAACGGTTGTTCGATGTCGTCGTGGCGCTGGGTGTGGTAGGGTACCAAACGGACCAGTTGGCGTTCTTGCGTGATTTGGCTTCGCGTGTGCGGACCGGTGGCCTGCTAATCTTCACGTTCGCCAACGCGCATTCCCTACCGCGGCGAGTGCGCACCATGACGCAATCGATTCGCCGCCATTGGCGCGGTAACGCTGCTGCGGTCCAGTTTCAGACGCTCGCCTGCCGGCAGGTTGACGATCATCTAGAGCAATGTGGGTTGCAACGTGTCGCCTTGCAATGGTTGGGCTACGGGCTTGGCCTGCGCCGCGGCGGTTTGGAGGTGAAGCTTTCGCGCTGGTGTGAGCATCGCTGGGGCGGGGCTCGGCGTGCCCAGTCGCTGGCACAAGTCGGCTTGGTTTGCTATCAACGTCACAGCCTGTAGCGCCGACCCGTTGGGTCGGCCTGGTGGCGCTTCGTTTATGTACGCAACGGGTGTGTCGGTTTTGGGCGGCCCCAACGGGGCCCCGCGCTATGGAAGCCCAGGGCGCAGGTCGTCAGACCGGAGCCCTGGGTTATCGGCACACCACGCACGGCGGCCGAGCGAAAAACGTGCGATCACGCCGCCGCATGGCCGAGGCCGTATCAGGGCGCGTGTCGGCCTTTCAGGCCTCGGGTTTCTTGTGGTGCGGTTAACCCAGGCCTCTGTTCGCCTTCGGCTCACGTCGACCTGGGGGCTATCATAGCGCCGACCCGTTGGGTCGGCCTGATCGTGTCGGACCGAAGCGCCCTCCAACTGGGTACGGGCTATTTCGTCATTGCTTCGGTCGTCGAGATTTGCTATTGAGTGCCATAACTTGCACCATGTGCGGCCCATGTGCCCGGGTGCTAGCAGTCTTGCTTCGCATGACATGGAGGTCTGCGAGTACCATGTCGCTTCTACGATTTGGCTCGAGTGTCCAGCGGTTGCAGTTCCCTCGTCGGCCTCGGCTCGTGATGTTGGTCAACGAGAGCAAGCATTTTCTATCGCATCGAGTTGACGCGGCACGAGCGGCTGTGCGGGATGGGTTCGATGTCCATCTAATCACTCGCTTGCTGCACGATCCTGCCGAGATCCAACGGTACGGCGTGCAAGTCCACCACATGGAATTTCCTCGCACGCTGCGTAACCCGGCAACCGAGTTGCGTGCACTGCGCAACTTGCAGCGGCTGTATCGCAAGCTTCAGCCGGACATACTGCACCATTTTTCCGCGAAGGCGATACTGGTGGGTTCGTTGGCGGCGCGCGGCATGCGCGCCAGGCATGTCGTGAACACCTTCACGGGCCTGGGCGCCGCGTTTACGGGCCGCGGACCGAAGGCTGCATTGCGCCGAATCGCGGCAACCGGGGTCCTTAAGCACGTGCTGCGGTCGTCACAATGGCGCGTGACGTTCCAAAATCACGAAGATATGCAACAGTTGGTTGCGGCCGGAATCGTCAGGCAAACGCAATGCCAGGTGATCGCGGGGTCGGGAGTTGATCCAACGCAGTTTCAGCCAACTGCGGATCCGGGAATTTCGGAAACACCCGGCGTGCCGACCGTGATGTTGGCATCACGCATGATCTGGCCCAAAGGGATCGGCCAATTTGTGGAGGCAGCGAGCTTGCTGAAACAGACAGCTACGCACGCTCGATTTGTTTTGGTTGGCGACACAGATCACGGCAGTGCCACGGCGGTACCGGTCGAACAGCTTGAGCAATGGGACGCTGATGGTGTTGTGCAGTGGTGGGGCCACTGCGCGGACATGCCCACAACGTTGGCCCGTGCCAGTATCGTGGTGTTGCCGACCTACTATGGGGAAGGGCTGCCCAAAGTGCTCTTGGAAGCTGCGGCAAGCGGCAAGCCGGTGATTGCAACCGATGTTCGTGGTTGCCGTGAGATTGTGCACGACAACGACAATGGGTTGCTGATCCCACCTCATGATGTTGAAGCGTTGGCCAGTGCCATGTGGCGGTTGCTCCATCAACCCGAACGCCGCCGTCAGATGGGTTTGCGTGGCCGTGAACTGGTGCTCAGTAAATTCACCACCGCCGACGTCGCGCGCCAGACACTGGATGTCTATCGCCGTATGATTGGGCTGCCCTCGCGAGTCCCGGCCATTGCGGCTGTGGCATAATGTTCTTGCACCGTTTGTACTCGGCACGGCGAGGGCCGATACAGCAAGGAGGGGGAACGCTAATATTCGCTGATCGACGCTGATGATCGAAGGAAAGCAACCACTCGTCCGGTTCTTCTTCGTGCAGGAACGCAGGCATATTCACCCATGGGACGAGCTCCAGGGACTCTTTCCAAAGCGATATTACTGCAGTTGGCTAAACGGTTACCCATTTTCTTTGCTTTCCAAGGAACGCAACCGGAATGCCGTTTATGCGCGCGAGGGCAGCAAAGGGCAAAGAAGATTATGGGCAGAGAATAACGGTTGATGGATCCCCTCGCGACGAGGCAACTGTCTAGCCCTGCTCCAATACGCCCATTTCCAAGGCACCCAGTTCCAAAGCGCCGAGTTCCAAAGTGCCGAGTGGAAACGTCGTGGAGCGACGTACTGCGCTTTGCTTGGTTGGCAATGTCGGCAGGATACAGCGCAGTGTTTGCAACATGATGCGCAGGTCGGTCGAAGTGGTTTGGCAACGCACATAGTCGACGTACATTGTCAACTTGTGCGGCAGGATACAGTCGATATGAAATCGCTGCGGGTTCTCGGCGGTCGCCAGCAGCTGTTCTTCGTTACGATAGGTGATCGTAGCCGGATCGGTGATGCCGGGGCGCACGGAGAAGACGATCTGGTGGACATGTTCGGGATAGTGGTCTACGACGCTTGGGATCTGCGGTCGTGGCCCAACCAGACTCATGTCGCCGCGCAGCACGTTGAGCAGTTGAGGCAGTTCGTCCAATTTGAAACGGCGTAGGAAACGGCCCAGTGGGGTGATGCGCGGGTCATCAAGCACGGTCAGTTGCGGGCCATGTTGGCCCGCATCTGCGACCATGGTGCGGAATTTCAATATCTCGAACAACTGGCTGTGCCAACCGACTCGCTGTTGGCGAAACAGAACCGGGCCTTTGGAGGTCAGCCGAATGCAGACCGCAATCGCTAGCAGCAACGGGCTCAGCACAATGATGCTTGGAACCACGACAGCCAGATCAATCGCGCGTTTCATGACACATCGCAGCGGCTGATGCCGCTGCCAATCGATAGAGTAATCGAATCAAAAGATGAGCTCGCCGCTTTTAGCGATGCTCGATTGCCGCGTCAACACCGGTTTTTTCCGGGCAGTTTTCTTTCAACGCGGTTTTGATCCAATCACTCCCCGTTGCGTTGGTCGATCATAGTTCGATTGCGGCAACGGCTTCATCCAATTCTTCGATTAGCGTGGCAGGCACTGGCGGAGGCAGTTCGAGCTGTTCATTGTCGACCGGCTCGGGCAACGGTTGGTCCCGTTCGATCCAGCGTCCGGAGTCGTCAAGCTGCATGATGCCGAGGTCGCGTTCCAGGACCATGCGCGTTGCATGGTGGTTCAACCAGACGCTCATGAAGTTGTTCTGTGTATTCCGCAGATCAGACAGTGCGTTGAGCAGGTCTAGTGCGGCGGTGTCCCCAAACATACTTGCCGATTCCCATGGTGCCGCCGGCGGTCTGGGCTGCGATAGTGTCTCGCGAGTCAGGTCGACGCGGCGAATCGAGATCGCCACGGCGCGGCGTTGGATCTCGAGGTTGGTTTGCAATTGGTTCAGGTTGCGAAGCAGATTGCGCAGTCCCTGGTGCACACCGTCCATAAACTGGATGTAAGTACGGCGATCGTTCGAGTAGTCGACTAATTGCTGTCGATAGTTGTTGCGTTCCAACAACCGAGTGAAGGGGGGATCGATCTGCAGCGACGCGCGTAGCGAGCCGGTTGACCCACGAAACTTGGCGGGGTTATTGCCGGTCGTGGCCAGGTCGCCGCTGAGGCTAACGGTCACATCGGTTTGCAGTCGATTGGCATTGAACGCGATCAGACGCCACGAATCGACCAGGCTGGCTCGAGCGTTCATGACATCAAGCCGATTGGCTTGGGCGATATCGAGGGCCGTTTGCGAATCAACCTTAATGGGATCGAGTGTGATCGTTTCGAGTCGGGCACGTGCCTGGACCAACGCAGCTTCTTCGATCATTCGGTCGAGCCCACCGAGCCACTCGACCAGTTGGCTCAGCGCCTTCGCGCCATCGGTTTGGGCCAGTCGGTCGGCCAACGCATCAAGTTGCTGTTGGTATTGCGTGAAACTGGATTCGATTTCACTTAGTTTTTCCCGTTCCTGCCGCATTTCATCATGGAATCGGGCAAGGTCATCAGGCTGCATGGTCTTGAGACGTTGCGGCTTCTTTTGCTCGAGCAGTTCGAAGTCGGCATGAATCGCTTTGAAATGACCTCCAAACCGTTGTTCGATTTCGCGTGCCGCGTCGGTGGCACCGCTCAATTCCTTGGCAGTCGGGTTGGCGGGCAGTTCGCCAACCGCAGCACGTAGCGCGGCAAGATCACGTGACATCACCGTCGTGCGCGGGTCGAGGAATTGAAATTGCTGGATCAAGCTGTCATCCAACGCCACGGGCAAGTCGGGTGGCAGGCCCAACGTGTTGGTCCTGAAACTGTCGAGCGACGCTTCAAACGCGTTGTGCGATTGCAACAGGTTGGCGCGTTCCGTTTCAATATTCTGCCGTAGGCTGTCGACTTGGATCAGCGTGATCAGTCCCGCCTTGTGATAGGCTTCCAACTTGGCTAGTTCGTTTAACTGTAGCGCAAGACTGTCTTCCGTGTTTCGGATCTGCTGCAGCTGTTGTAACAGACCGACGAACCCGCCCACTGTGCCCGCACCACCGCCAGCCAACCCGGTCCCGCCGCCGGTGCCGCCGCCGGTGGTGCCGGCGCCGAAGCCGGCGCGGCCAAATCCGGTCACCCCACCAACGCCTCCAAGCCCGCCAGCTCCGGTGCCTGTGAAACCGGTCAAACCGGTACCGCCCAGGAAACCACCGCGCCGCGTGGGACCGGTAACGCCTAGATCACCGATCGCCACTTGAGTGTAGAACCCCTTGCGATAACGCTGCATGGCGCGCAAGTTGCCCAATAACCCGCGTTCGACGATCGTCAACTGTTCCAAGGCAATGTTTCGGCCAGCGCCGCGCAGTAGCGGTTGCACCAGGCTGGCATTGATCAGCGAACCGGTTGCGTTGGTATCGGGACCGGCAAAGGTCCAGACGATCGAGTTGGCGATTCCCACGACCAATTCGCCCGCCGTGGCAAATCGTTTGGAGGCCCATAGGTCGGTGTTGGTGCTCAACGTGTTGAACTCACCCGTTACTACATTGCGTGGCCCACCCAAGCCACGGCCACGGTTCGATGGCCTTCCGAACGCGCTGAGGTTGCCCAAGTGGGTGAAGACCGTGCCGCTGCCACCAAAGAACTGCGTCTCAAAGCGAAACCGCTCGGTACTCACATCCAAGGCGGACAAGTAGATGGTTTCAAGCTGTCGTTGGTACGTCGGCGAGTTGACCAAGGCAATTTGCAAAGACGAATCAATGTTCAGCACGACTTCGTCACGTTCGTTGAAGGAGGCGTATTGAACCAATTGCTCGCGCCAACAAGGATTGTCCAACTGGCGGCGGATCCCGTTGTCGTACCAGTGCTTCCACCCCTTCATGCCGTTGACTTCCTGCATGAATTCGTGCGACGCCGGATCATCGGGAGGCATGGGTGGCTTGTCTGGATCAAAGTTGTCGAAATAGCGACTGCGCTTGTCGCCGTAGACGCGCAATTCCTGCAGCGCCCAATCGGAGTTCATCGCACCCTTTTCAGCGATCAGATCGCCCGCCTGGCGGTCCGCGGCGATGCGGTATCGTTGTCGCGAGCATCCGGTTTGAGAGAGTGTGCCGATAAGCGTCGTGACGACAAGTATCGCGATGCAGAGCAACCGCGTGAACCGGCATGAGCTAAGCGTCGGATTGGTCATGGTTCGAGGTCCAAGGTAGGAGTGTGTTGGCAGGTGGGCAGCGCGGGTGGCTTGCCGTCGGCGCATGCCACTTGCTCTTGATGTATCGAATGTGCCCTGGAAATCACGTTAGCCGGATTTTCGACGTCGCATGATTCTTCACGTGATCCGCAACGCGCCGCATCGTCGGGCCAGATCGATTGCTCGCGCCGTTACAGATCGTCTTCTCGTGCCTGACGTGGCGATTGTCCGGTTGGTCACTGACCACGCTTGGGCACGGCAAGTCGCGTGACGCTCGATAGTTGCGTCTGAGCCACTCGTTTCAGCGGCCGGTTGGCCGGCGTGCGGGTTGCACCGGCTGTGCCGCTCGATGGAGAAGGAACAGCTTTATCGGTGCTCTGCGAGTCGTCCGATTTTGCCGCACCGAGTACGTCAAGCTGTGGCGATTATGCGCCCTGTTCGTCACTTACGGAACGTGCTCGTCGTAGCGCATGAAGCGGGGGGGATAGGGCCGCGGCCTTTCAGGCCTCTGGTTTTTGGTGGGGCGATAACCCAGGCCTCTGTTCGCCTTCGGCTCACGTCGACCTGGGCTATCATAGCGCCGGCCCGGTGGGCCGGCAATGTGGCTACGCGATCCAATCCAACGCGACGTCCAGCGCCATCGCCGAGTGGGTCAGGGCACCGACACTGATGCGCTCGACGCCCGTTTGTGCGATACTTGCAACACTCGCTAAGTTCACTCCGCCCGACGCTTCAAGCTCGGTGGCGACTCCCGCGTCGTTGCGCAGCGCCACCGCTTGACGCAATTGGTCGGTTGACATGTTGTCGAGCAACACGATGTCGGGGCGTTGGGGCAGTACTTGTGCCAACTGTTCAAGTGAATCTACTTCCACTTCGATGATCATCTCCGCGGCCGCCTCGGGCAGCATTTGGCACAGGCGGTCGCGTGCTTGCGCGACCGCGTCAGCCGGCGACAGGGGCGTTGAGCCATGCCGAGCGACCAATGCCAGATGATTGTCTTTGATCAATACTGCGTCGAACAGGCCGCTGCGATGGTTGTTCGCGCCGCCACAGTGGACGGCAAATTTTTCCAGCTGGCGCCAGCCGGGAGTCGTCTTGCGCGTGTCGTAAATCCGTGCACCGGTGCCGGCCACTCGCTTTACGTACTGGCGGGTAAGTGTGGCGATCCCCGCGAGCCGACCGATCAGGTTCAACATCAGCCGTTCGGCCGTTAACAGGTCGCGGGCAGAGCCGGCCAGTGTGGCCAACGCCGTCGCTTCCGGTACCGCGTCGCCATCGGCCGCGTGGCCGGTCCAGTCGACGGCAATCTCCATCTCGTCCAAAACCAATTGGGCGGCTTGCAGTCCACAGATCACGCCGGCCTGACGGGCCATGATCACCGCCCGCCCCGGCGTTGATCGGTCGACCAGCGCCAGTGTGGTGACGTCAAAGCGGCGGCCAAGATCCTCGCGGATTGCCAACCGTACCAGCTGCCGGCAATCATCCTGTACCGACGCGTCCCACTCCAGCTGCCGAAACTCTTTATTCACCACGCTACTCCTTGGCCAAAGAAACGCTTGACGAACGACCCTCGTTTCAGGCAAACTAACATTGACGCGATCGTCGGCCAAGAGGGAGCAGGTCAAGGCGGGATTGTCGAGTCAGTGTGGCCAGCGGGATTGGCCTCTTGCGCCAAGATTCCCGAAAGTGAGAGAACGATGGATCGCGACGCGTCGAAATCACAGGAGGAACTCGGGCAGACACAGGAACTCGGGCAGACACTGTTGCGCCGAGCGGATCAAGTGACGGTAGCCGTGCTTGTGGCCACTTGCTTTACGGCCATTCTGCTGCACTGGATATGGCAACTGGTTTTCAGCACCAGCTTGATCGAAATCGAACAAGCGGCACCGCTTGAGCTGGAATTCCAGGTCCAGGTGAACGAGGCCCAGTGGCCCGAGTTGACGCTGTTGCCGCGGATTGGTGAAACACTGGCGCGGCGAATTGTCGCCTATCGCGACCAGCACGGCCCATTTCAAAACGTTGACCAGTTGATCGAGGTCAAGGGAATCGGCCCCAAAACGATGCGCCAAATCGCTCCCTTCGTTACGGTGCAGCACAACCCCGGCCCCGATGTGGACGAGTGAAAATCCGCGCCGACGCGTCAATCGGCTCATCGCCAGCCAGGATAGCGGCAACCCCTGTGCGCGGTGGACGACGCCTTGGGATCGACGAATCAATAACGGTCGTGTTTGTTCAAGGATTACGGACTGTCTTGTTCCCCACGCCATGGGTGGGAAGACAGGTATTTCTACCGTTCACGAGCTCCGAAGTAGTTAACCGCTAATATAAGGAATAAATGAAATCGTAAACGTTCACGAAGGTTCAGCTTTGGCTCGGTCTCTTTCGTGCCGAAGGCACAGCCCCATACGAGCCCAGGGTGAAGACAATGCGAGTCTTGCGAGCATTGGCGTAACCCTGGGGCGTCTTCCCACACGCCCTAGAAGCCCCAACGGGGCGTCCCTAGCCTTCTTAGGGTCACCCCTTCGGGGTTTAACTGTGATACTCTTCGTAACCCCCAGGGTTACGCGACGTTCGTTCCACTCACGTCGCTTCACCCTGGGCTTGTTTAGGGTCGTCCCTTCGGGACTGGAACAAGAGCAGGCACGAAACAACATGTGAAATGCCGCCGTAGCCATCCCTGGCCATACGCCGTAAACGGTCACTTATTTCTTGACCAACGCCTTGGCGGGTCTGTTGGGAGGGCAAGAGAAAATGCCGGGCAAAAGAACAGGCGTGCGCCGACTCACGCTCTTTCTGATTGGCATGTCTTTGCCCGTATGAAACCGTCTGGCAGCGGTTGCTCCACCTTGCCAACGGTGGCGATCTGCTCGAAAATACATGGTTCGCCTACACTCAAATCACCGGCCATTGGATACGAGTCCCTTTCGGAATAGCTGCTCTATGGAATTTCAGTTAACCAGTCCGTTTGAACCGGCGGGGGACCAACCGCAAGCGATCCGTGCACTGACCGAAGGGCTTCGCGGTGGCCGGCGCCAACAGGTGTTGATGGGTGTTACCGGTTCGGGCAAGACGTTTACGATGGCCAATGTCATCGCGCAACTGCAGAAGCCGACGCTGGTCATCTCGCACAACAAGACGCTCGCCGCGCAGCTCTATTCCGAATTCAAGGAGTTTTTTCCCCACAACTCGGTCCACTATTTCGTCAGCTATTACGACTATTACCAACCGGAAGCGTATATCCCACAGCGTGACATTTACATCGAGAAGGACGCATCGATCAACGACGAGATTGATCGCTTGCGACTGGCCACGACCAGCAATTTGGTCGGTCGCCGCGACGTAATCGTGGTCGCCAGTGTGTCGAGTATCTATGGGCTTGGTTCGCCCGACGACTATCGAGACATGATGGTTGCACTAGAGCGGGGCGGCGAAATTGATCGGGACGAAATGCTGGCCCGATTGATCGATATCCAGTATGAACGGAACGATATCAGTTTTGAACGAGGCAGGTTTCGCGTGCGTGGCGACTGTGTCGAGATCTGGCCATCGTACGAAGAGTATGCGTTTCGCGTCGAGCTGTGGGGCGATGAGATCGATCAGCTGTCGTTGATCCACCCGACCAGTGGCGAGACCATTGCCGTGCAAGACCAGTTGTTCATCTATCCAGCCAAACACTTTGTGTTGCCGGAATCGCGGATCGAACAGGCGGTCAAACTGATCAAGCAAGAGCTGGACGAGCAACTGGAGGTGTTTCGCGAACAGGGCAAGCTGCTGGAAGCCCAGCGGCTGAGTGCGCGAACGCGATTCGACATGGAAATGCTCACGCAGGCGGGAGTCTGTCCGGGGATCGAGAACTACAGCCGGCCGTTGTCGGGCCGCGAGCCGGGCGAAGCGCCCGATACGCTTTATAGCTTCTTTCCGAAAGATTTTTTGCTGTTCGTCGACGAATCGCACGTGACGATCCCGCAGATCCGTGCGATGTTCGCGGGCGATCAGAGCCGCAAACGCACGTTAGTCGATCATGGGTTTCGATTGCCGAGCGCCTTGGACAACCGGCCGTTGAAATTCGAGGAATGGGAGCAGCGCGTGAATCAGGTGGTGCACGTGTCGGCCACTCCCAACGACTATGAACTGGAACAGACGGGTGGCGAAGTGGTCGAGCAGATTATTCGCCCAACCGGTCTGTTGGACCCGAGAATTGAAGTAGTCCCCGCGCGCAGTCAAGTGGTGCATCTGCTGGAGCAGGTTCGTCAGCGCGCCGCAGCGGGCGAACGCGTATTGGTGACCGCCCTGACGAAGCGGCTGGCCGAAGACTTGGCGAGCTATTTGTGCGAGCAGGGTGTGTTGGCGAAGTGGCTGCACAGCGAACTGGACGCGTTTGAACGTGTCGATCTGCTGCGCGACTTGCGTGAGGGGAAGTTTGAAGTGTTGGTCGGCGTCAATTTGCTGCGGGAAGGGTTGGATTTGCCGGAAGTTTCGCTGGTGGCGATCCTGGATGCCGACAAGGAAGGGTTCTTGCGCAGCGAAACCGCATTGATCCAGACGATCGGTCGAGCGGCGCGCAATGTCAACGCGAAAGTGATCCTATACGCCGACCGAATCACTGCCTCGATGCGCACGGCCATTGACGAAACGAATCGGCGCCGGGCGCGGCAGGAGGCCTACAATCAGGAACATGGCATTACTCCCGAGACGATTCGCAAGAACATCCGTACGGGTATCGAGGCCGACGTCGCGGCGCATCGGGCGGCCAATGCGGCCGTGGGGCAGGGAGAGGACGAGCAGTACATTACGGTTGAGTACATGAAGGAATTGGAAGCGGACATGATGGCCGCGGCCGAACAGCTTGAGTTTGAACGAGCGGCCGCGATTCGCGATCGAATTATGCAACTGCAAGACCACCAGGGTAAGAAGCTCAGCCAAGTGGAGGTCGAATCGTACAAACCGCGCAGCAGCCGACGGCGTGGCAAAGGCAGTGGCGAGAAAGTCCCGCGACCAAGGAAAAAGGGCTGAGCGAATAGGGTTGGCGTCGAGAGTTCTTTAGTTGTTGTTGCGTTGTCTTCGGCCCGCGTTGGGGCCGCCTTGAACCGGCACGTCGGTCTTGTGCAACAATGCGGCGCTATGATAGCCCAGGCCGACGTGAGCCGCAGGCGAACATAGGCCTGGGTTGATGGGCACCAAAAAACGTGAGGCCTGAAAGGCCTCGCTCCGGGCATGGCCTCGACGATCGATTATCTACCAAAAAACCAGCAATCAGGGGGGCCCAATCGATGAATTCAGTTGTTAATATAACTAGAATGTGAAACAACTCTTCGCTTGGTGCGTAGAATGGTCTGACGATAAACGCGGTTCATTGGCAGTTGGTTCCACGTTCTAGAGTGGTCTGGCAGGCATTTTTTTCGAGCTCCCCGATTTTTTTGAACTGCGCGTGTTTTGTTGAGCTACGCAAGTTGGCACGCGTCGTTTCAGGACCATTTGGGGCCCAGCTCGGCAGCCACGTTCTGCTCCGCCATCCACCATGTAACGCTCACTCATTCCGGTATTTAATCCCACGTTCGAACGTGTCCTTCCCCCCAGGTGGGGATTTGATGTCCGAGCGAGGAAGTCATTTTTCGAGGTATAGGCGATGGCAACACGCACACCGCAGCAACCAGACGCGTCGTCTTCCGCAGCCGCAGCCAGCCGAAGCAATACGCTCCAATCGATCCATACCGGACCGCAAGCGGCACCGGATGAGGGCAAGAAGTGGCCACTGCGGGTCGTGATCTTAGTGGTCATGTTGGTTTTGGGGTTCTTCGGTTGGGGGCGTTACCGCGCGCTGGGCAATCTGGCGAATTCGAAAGTGGCGTCCACCATGACGGCGCCGGTCAAGCGCGGCGACTTGCTGGTCACGGTGGTGGAGGACGGCAACCTCGAAAGCGCCTCGAATATTGATATCAAATGCGAAGTGGCTGGCGGCACGTCGATTTTATGGATCGTCGACGACGGCACCGAAGTGAAGAAGGGTGACAAGATCGTCGAGTTGGATGCGGCGGCGTTGGAGGAATCGATCAACCAGCAGCGGATCACGTTCGAGAAAGCGCGGGCAGCGAAAATCCAGGCCGAGAAGAATTTTGCTGTCGCAAAACTGGCGGTAGCCGAGTACCTGCAAGGGACGTATGTGCAGGCGGTGCAAGACCAAGACGCGCAGATCACGATCGCGGAAGAAAACCTCCGCTCCGCGCAAAACTCGCTCGACCATTCCAAACGGATGTTCCGCAAGGGCTATATCAGTTCGCTTGACCTCGAGAGCCAAACGTTCTCGGTCCAACGCGCGCAATTGGAACTCGACTCGGCCCGTACTGCCAAGGAAGTACTGGTCAAGTTCACGAAGCTCAAGACGGTCCAGGAACTCGAAAGTGCTCGTGACACTGCCGAGGCTCAGATGCGGTCCGAAGGTGCCTCGTTCGATCTGGAAGAATCACGTCTGAAACGGCTTGAAGCCCAGTTGGAAAAGTGCATCATCATCGCTCCGGCCAGCGGCATGGTGGTCTATGCCAACGAACAAGGTGGTCGCTTCGGTGGTTCGCAGTCGCCGCAGATCGAGGAGGGGGCGATGGTGCGCGAACGGCAGACCATTCTGCGGCTTCCCGATCTGGCCCAAATGCAAGTCAAAGTGAATGTCCACGAATCGAAAATCGAGATGCTGGGCCGGGCGATGAAGCGTGCGGCCAACGAAGGGGAAGAGCTACCGGCTCAAGTCCGCATTCTCGCTCGCCGACTGCAAGGAAGTCTGACCAGTATCGCCAACCAACCCGAGCCGTCAGGCTGGTGGACCGGCAATATCAAAGAGTACGCGACGATCATCTCGATCGATGGCACTCCGCAGGGGCTGCGTCCCGGTATGACGGCCGAATGTGAGATCTTGATTGATCATCGCAAAGACGTTCTAACCGTTCCCGTGGCGGCGGTGGTCGAGCAGCGAGGTGGCTATTTTGCTTGGATCAAACAAGACAATCAATTCAAAAAACGTCCACTCGTGCTCGGTGAAACCAACGACCAGCACGTGGAAGTGAAGGACGGGCTGGTCGAGAGCATGGAAGTGGTACTCAATCCTCGCGCGGTGATTCCGGAAGCCCGCGCGGTGAAGGAGGCGGCGGAGGACAAAGACGCGGCCAAAAAGTTTGGCAAAGGTGGCAAGGTCGCTCCGAACGGCCACCAAGGCAAGGGGCCCGCAAAGGGAAAAAGCGGCGGCAAAATGGGCGGGGGAAAGAAGGGTGGGGGCAAAATGGGTGGGGGCGACAAAGGTGCCGGCCAGGGCAAACGGCGTTCGATGAGCATAAGCCAGATGGACAAAGACGGTGACGGCAAGCTGTCCAAGGAGGAACTGCCCGCTCCCATGCAAGGGTATTTCGATATGCTTGATGCGAACAAGGACGGCTTCGTTGACGCAGGTGAAATGGCCAAGGCACGCCAACGACGCGGCAAGCAAGGAAGCGGCGGTCCGCCCCGCTAGGGCGTCAATCCAGCTTGGAACTTGGATTGAGTGGCACTGGCTATGTCAGTGCGCCCCCGATCAATGCCCAATGACGCAATGCCCAATGACGCAATACCCAATGACGCAATACCCAATGACCAAGGAATGACGAAATCCAAAGCACGAATGCCATTGGCGATGTGGCATAGATCGTCCTCAGGAAAGGTCTTCGACATTCGTTCTTCGAGCTTCATAGGTCATTGGGTATTTCGTCATTCGTCATTAGCACCGGTCAACCGGATATTCGTTGTTCTTACCGCAGCGGGGTCAATAAGTTGCTCAAACGTATTCTACTGACACTTCGCCTGGGGATTTACAGTCTCCTCTTGCACAAGCTCCGCTCTGGGCTTGCCGTGCTCGGGATCTTGATCGGGATCATGGCGGTGATCTGGCTGGTCGCCATGGGCGAAGGAATCAGCTATGAGGCACAGCAGCAGATCAAGGATCTGGGCGCCAACAACATCATCGTACGCAGCGTCAAGCCAGCGCAGACGTCGTCCAAGATGGGCAGCTCATTGTTCATTCCATACGGTGTGCTTCGCGACGACTATAAGCGGATTATCTCGAATATCCCGATCATTGAACAAGCGGTGCCGATGCGCGAAATCAAGCGTGAAGTGCGGTATGGAGCCAATTCCACCGAGGCACGCTTGGTCGGCTGTACGCCCGAGTATTTTGATTTGAACCACCTGACGATGATCTTTGAACGGGGACGTTTTTTGGAAGATCGAGATAGCGATCCGCCCGATAACGTCTGTGTCGTGGCCGAAGGAGCGGCGGAAAAACTGTTCGGGTTCGAGAACCCGGTTGGCCGAGCGATCCAGATTGATCGTGATTTCTATACCGTGATCGGGGAAACGGAACGACGCGACCCGACGGCCGCCATCGGCGGCAGCCTCGATTCGCAGGACTATAACCTGGACGTCTATATCCCCCTGAACACGTTGCGCGCACGGATCGGCGATATGGTGCTGACCAGTCGCTCGGGGAGTCGAGAAGGGGAAGTGGTCGAATTGAGCCAGGTGACGGTTTCGCTGGGCGACTTGGAATATGTCGATCAGACGGCGGAAATCATCCGAATGCTGATCGAAAAATACCATCCGAACGAAGATGTGAAAGTGGTCGTGCCAAAGGAATTGCTTCGCCAGGCCGAGTTGATGCGGATGTTGTTCAATTTCTTGTTGGTGCTGATCGCTGGTATTTCGCTCTTGGTTGGCGGTATCGGGATCATGAACATTATGCTGGCGACCGTAACCGAACGGACGCGCGAGATCGGGATCCGCCGTGCACTTGGTGCGACGCGCCGTGCGATCATCTACCAGTTCCTGGTCGAAGCGGTAGTGCTGACCGGCGTGGGAGGGACGTTGGGAGTCGCATTCGGCTTCCTCGTCGGACCGGCGGTTAATCTTGCGCGCAACACGGCGATCAAGCTGTTTCCCGACGTGATGGCCAATTTGCCATCGTCGATGATGAATCTCGAACCACGTATCGCTGCATGGTCGATCATCGCATCGCTGCTCATCTCGTTCGCTGTCGGCCTGGTCTTCGGCCTCTATCCCGCACGCCGCGCCGCCATGATGGACCCGATCGAAGCATTGCGTCACGAGTAGCGTGCTGACGCAGTGTGGCACGACGCTCCGCGTCGTGAAACGGCACTCCGTGCCACACTGCATCTTCCCACACTGTATCTTCAAACGGCACGGAGTGCCGTTCCACACTGTATCTTCAAACGGCACGGAGTGCCGTTCCACACTGCGTCGTGAAACCCTTCTTCGCCGTCCGTGAGTGCGAGGAGAACCAAGGGCAAAGAATAGCGCCTGATGGAATGCATTACGATGAGGCAACGGCCTGCCCGTGCTCGAATGAAACGGGCGTCAATTTGGAACAAAAAACGGCACGTCAACTGATTGCCAGTTTGGGGCGGGATGCTGTGGAATCGTACTCGACGTTCGTCCACCAGGCCGCAGCGGCGGCGTGCGACCAGCTCTTGGTCTGCTCGCACCGGGCGAACGCTTCTTCCAGCTGGGTGGCTGCCCCGTAACGATCGTCAGGGGACTTGTACAGGCAACGCATCACGACCGCTTCAAGATCGCTTGGAATGTCGGGCCGCAGTTCGGACAGCGGCGGCGGCGTGCGCTGGGCATGTGCCAGCAGGATCTGAATGGGCTGATTGCCTTCAAAGGGCGCTCGGCCGGTCAGCAGGTAATAGGCGACGACTCCCAGCGAGTAAATATCGCTGCGTTCGTCCGGTTCAACATCTCCGGTTGCTTGTTCGGGGGACATGAACAGCGGCGACCCGGTGATCGAACCGTCGTGCGTAAGCTCCGGCGCATCGAACCCGTCGAGCGGTTTGACCATGCCGAAGTCGAGCAGCTTGGCCACATCGTAGACCTTGCCACGTTCGGCGGCAAAGATGTTTGCCGGCTTGATATCGCGATGGATCAGGCCGGAACTATGTGCTTCGGACAATGCGTCGCACGTTTGTCGCAGCAAGAAGATCACGCGTTCGGGGGGCAATGGACCATAGCGTTCGACCAGGTCGGCGAGTGACAGTCCGGGCAGGTATTCCATCACGTAATAAAACGTGCCGTCCGCAGCGCGCCCATAGTCAAAGATGTCGATATTGTTCCAGTGTGACAACTTGGCTGTCGCGCGCACCTCACGCTCGAATCGCGCGAGTGTGCGTGGATCCCCCGCTTTTTCAGGGCGAATCACCTTGATCGCCACGGGACGTTTCATCAGCTGGTGTTCGGCCAGGTAGACCTCGCCCATGCCGCCACCACCCAATTTTCTGCCCAAGCGATATTGGCCCAGCTGCTTGGCTTGAAATGCCTCGAGCCGCAACGCGTTGATCGTATAGACGCCCACGACGGCGGCGACGCCACTGACTAACGTGATCAGTCCGATTGAAATCATGGTCCACAGATCGGAGGCGATCAGGTGAGCGCAAACTTGGTCCGTCAACCACAGCACGATCGTAAGGACGATCGGCGCGAGCGCCATGGTGCCGATTACCACTGCCGCGCGACGCCACGTGTTCGGGATGAACATGGCATAGGTGAACATCAGCATCAGCCACGGCGAATCGGGACGAGGCAGCATGTTTTCTTCTGCCGCACAATGACGCATCACCGTATACTGCAGTGCGAAAAAGAAGATCGCGGGTGATCCGAATATCATGAATTCCGCGACCCGCACCGTTCGCTCATTGACCTCGCAGGTTCGACACAAGGTTGTTGCGCAGCTCAGCAATATCAGAAACACGGCGGCCTGGCCGAAGAACGTGCCGTCGATCGACACCGGTGACGAATCGAACAGTGCGGCGAAGAGTCGCCAAATGATGAAGACGCCAAACCCGAGCGCCAGTACAAAAGCGGCGGCGCGCAAGCGAGAGCGCAACAAGACCAGCGTCTCATGTGTCAGCTCGGCGCCCGTCCCATCGACCAACTGTACGTACGGACAACTTGCCCCATATGCGTGCGAATCCGCGAGGAGCGAATCCGCAGATAGCTCAGCGACCGTCGCATCAAGAGTTTCGTCGTTTGGCCCTAAACGTTTTGAACCGTTGTTATTGCTGTCCATGCATTTCACTCATCACATGTGATCCCCCTCATTCGACCCGGTCGGTTTTCCTACGTTCCTCAATCCTATACAGTTCGTTCCTTCGGGACCATGGCCAGCTGATGTACCCTGGAGGTGGGGGCGCCGTAACGTGCGCCCCTCCTGTGTCGCCCCTGCCGGGCCGATTCGGTTCATGCCTTTTTGCCAGTGCGATACGACAACTCTGGCCCGGAGGGCCAACACAGCCCTTGCCGGGGTCGTCAGACCCCGGACCATGGCGGCAGAGGCTGTACCGGCCCTGCCGGGCCGATTTCGGTTCATGCTTTTTTGCCAGTGCGATGCGACAACTCTGGCCCGGAGGGCCAACACAGCCCTTGCCGGGGTCGTCAGCCCCCGGACCATGGCGCCCCCTCTGCTTGGCCTGCGGCAAGCCGTTCCACTATACTGTGGGGCTCAACGTTAAAGTGATTGGCGATTTCCCCCCCCCCTTTTTAGCACTCAATACGGACCGCACGAATGGCATCCACGTCGAACCAGCCACGCACCATGTTCCAGAAGATCTGGGAGACGCACGTTGTCCATGCTGAACCAGGACAGCAGGCGATCCTCTACATCGATCTGCATCTGGTGCATGAGGTGACCAGTGCACAGGCCTTTGAAGGGCTGCGGAACGCAGGTCGGCCGCTGCGCCGTCCGAAATTGACCGTGGCCACACCCGACCACAATATTCCCACGACCGATCGGGACCAACCGATTGCCGATCCCGTTGCGCGATTGCAGGTTGACACGTTACGTAACAATTGTGCCCAGTTTGATGTGCGACTTTACGATCTGGACGATCCGAATCAGGGGATCGTCCATGTGATTGGGCCGGAGCTGGGGTACACTCAGCCAGGCATGACGATCGTCTGTGGCGATAGCCACACGGCGACGCACGGTGCGTTTGGTGCCTTGGCATTCGGCATTGGAACCAGTGAAGTCGAACATGTGCTCGCGACGCAGACCCTGCTGCAGTCCAAGCCCAAGACGATGGAACTGCGACTCAACGGCCGCTTGTCGCAAGGTGTGACCGCCAAGGACATGATCTTGTTTCTGATCGGCCAGCTGACCACACACGGCGGGACCGGATACGTTTTGGAGTATACGGGCAGTGCGATCAAAGCGCTCAGCATGGAAGCGCGAATGACGGTCTGTAACATGTCGATCGAAGCCGGCGCGCGGGCTGGCATGATCGCTCCAGACCAAACGACCTACGACTATCTGAGCAGTTGCAAGTATGCCCCGGCTGATTTCGACGCGGCGCTGCAACGCTGGCAGCAGCTGCCGAGTGATCCAGACGCTCAATATGATGACGTGCGCCAGTTTGACGCTGCGGCGATCGCTCCGCAAGTTACCTGGGGGACCAACCCGGGCCAAGTCGTCGCCGTGACCGATCGTGTGCCCGATCCCGGTGCGTGTGGCGACCAAACCGAAGCGAAATCGGCCGCGCAGGCCATCGCCTACATGGGACTCGAAGCGGGCACCCCGATCACTGCGATCCAAATCGATCGCGTCTTTATTGGATCCTGTACCAATTCACGTATCGAAGATCTGCGTGCCGCCGCGGCGGTGGTGCGCGGCCACACGGTCGCGTCGCATGTCAATGCCATGGTCGTACCAGGCAGTGCGGTGATCAAAGCGCAAGCGGAAAGTGAAGGATTACACAAAGTGTTCACCGATGCGGGGCTCGAGTGGCGTGACGCCGGCTGCAGTATGTGTCTGGCCATGAACCCCGACAAGCTGTCGGCCGGCCAGCGGTGCGCTTCGACGAGCAACCGCAATTTCGAGGGCCGCCAAGGGAAGGGAGGTCGCACGCATCTCGTATCGCCCGCCATGGCCGCTGCCGCCGCCGTGGCCGGACGCTTCGTTGACGTGCGGCAGTGGGAGTACCGCTAGTGGGAGAGTGGGAGAGTGGGAGAGAGGGAGAGTGGGAGAGTGGGAGA
>JAJRVM010000194.1 GCA_024277285.1 Planctomycetota bacterium | reverse complement strand
CCCCGCTCCGTGTCGATCCGTGTTCCATCCGTGGCCCCCCCTCGCGCCCCGCTCCGTGTCGATCCGTGTTCCATCCGTGGCCCTCCCTCGCGCCCCGCTCCGTGTCGATCCGTGTGCCATCCGTGGCCCTCCCTCGCGCCCCGCTCCGTGTCGATCCGTGTTCCATCCGTGGCCCCCCCTCGCGCCCCGCTCCGTGTCGATCCGTGTTCCATCCGTGGCCTCCCCTCGCGCCCCGCTCCGTGTCGATCCGTGTTCCATCCGTGGCCCTCCTCCTCGCATCCTGCTCCGTGTCGTCAGAAGTCGGCAGGGATTGGCAGCCAAAAAAATTCTATTTTCCGTGAGGGGTTTTGGGTGCGTTTGGTGATTAGCTATGTAGGGAGCTCAAGTGCCGCGTGTTGAGACTGAGCCGTGGCAGCGGGGCAGTGATGAACAGCGACCGCAATTGTGGGGTGAAGACAATGCCCGAGTTGCTGCACAAGGAGACGACCGGAAAGATCGTGGGAGCGGCGTTTGAGGTTTACAACACGCTTGGATATGGGTTTCTCGCAAGCGTGTACCGGCAGTCGATGCAAGTCGAGTTGTTGGGCGCGAACGCGTTGTGCGAGACGGAGCGGCGGATCGACGTTCTGTACAAGGGCACCAATGTGGGCGTCTACCGGGCGGATCTGTTTGTCGACGAGCGAGTGATCGTAGAGGTGAAGGTGGCAAAGGAATATAACCGTGCGGACGAGGCACAGCTGCTCAATGAGCTGAAGGCGACCGGTATCAAGGTGGGAATGCTGTTGAATTTTGGACGCGAACGCGTTGAGTTCAAACGAATGGTGTTTTGACGTCGCCAAGTGGCGCTCGGCGAATCTGGCGGCACTAGTGCGGTGTGGCTAACGAAGGACCGCAGCGGTGGTGTTGCGATACGGTTGATTTAGAACCGAGCCCATTGCGACTGAGATGTCATGGGCGAAGAACCGGAAAGGACGTGGCGACTAATGCGATATGCCGTGGTATTGATTGGATTGTTGGGGCTATTTGCGAGTTCTGGGTGTGCGCGGCGCGAGGGGATGCCGCCGGCACGGCCACGAGCGGTGGAGGTGTCGCCCCCGATCGTCGAACCTATCTTACCGGAGGAGGGGCCGTAGCGTGGTTCGTACGCCAGCTGCGCGGCCTGGACTCGCTGTCGACAACCGTATCGTGACTCTGCTCGATCGGGTGTTAGTTGTTGTCCAACAGGTTCTTGAGGACGCGATTCAGTGATCGCCGTGTCAAAGGCGTTTATCGCGTGCAGGTAAGTGCAATATGTCGCACCGTCAGCAATACAGGACTCGCAAAGGGCTAACGCTCATCGAGTTGATGGTGATTGTGGCCGTAATCAGCATGCTGGTTGCCTTGTTGATTCCGGCCGTCCAGTCGGTTCGAGCGGCAGCACGCCGGCTTCGATGCCAGCAAAACGTCAAGCAGATCGGGTTGGCGATACAGCATTATCACGACGTATGCCGTAGTTTTCCTTACGGAGTGAATGGTGGCTGGGGGCAGTCCTGGTCCACTCATATTCTGCCGTTTGTCGAGCAATCGCAATTGGCCGATACGGTTCCTTGGTCTGACCTTGGCTGGTGGCGTGGCAGCGACAGAAACAGTCTTGTGTTGCAACGCCTGGCTCGAACTCGCTTGGAGTTGTTTCGTTGTCCGGATCAGGGATCGCCGACGACGTCAAGCGTCAATCAATTACCCGGCCGCTTCGTAACCAACTACTTGGCATGTGCCGGTGGCGATGCCAAGCACGACAATCATGGACCGGGCGGAATGAGTGAGTCGAATGGAGTCATCGTTGCTGCCGACTTCAAGGGAAGGACGCGCCCGCCGCGGCGCATGCGTGACGTGCGTGATGGTACGTCTCACACTCTGCTATTGAGCGAAGCGGTGTTTCTGCTCGACGGGGATGCTGGTTGTTTTACGTGTGACCGGTTTTATCTGTATCATCCCAACGCCGACAGTCGGAGGGGCAGCGATTTTTCCGAAGCGCTCGGTTCGGCGTACTATCCGATCAACACTCGCGATGGCAGAGAGATCGAACGGGAGTGTGCGTTTAGTAGTAATCACGTTGGCGGAGTGATCGCAGCACTCGTTGATGGTTCGACGCGCTTTTTTGACGAATCGGTCGCGATCGATGTCTGGCGCCGGCTGGGATCGGTGCATGACTAAGAGCTTGTCACATAACCTGACTGGCCTTGTGGATTTGCTCGGTATCGGCGGTACCTACCGATGGTCTTGCGACAGGTTCTAAGTGATCGGGATCGTAACGGCTTCTTGGTGTGACAAAAGGGGGGGGCGAGATCCACTGTGCTACTAACGGCAAGGAACTTGTTCTCTTGCACAAATTTCAGCGACCAACGGGAGCGGATCAATGCAGTCCGAGCGGTAGCTCGCAGTTGGTTGGCGGCCCTGCCGCCCTGTGTTGCTTTGGGCATCGAGGATATGCATACTGGAGCCGTTGTCGCCGAAGTAGCCTCCCAAACGCGTGTCGCTAGAGTTCGCGGAACGGACGTTGTGGTGCCAGTAGATGTAATGATCTGATCGGGTAGGAAGAGGCGATGCTTGAACGTGTTTGCAGAACGCGACGCGAGCGTGGTTTGATCCTACTCGACCCTCTGACTGATACGAGGAAGTCATGAAGCGAGTTCGTAGTACTTGTTGTCTTGTCGGTTGTGGGACACGAGCAGTTGCGGGAGTGATGCATAGCCCCGGTTCGGTTGCAAGGGCACTTGCGTGCGTCTGTGGAAACGCTGGGTTTGGCGTCATCGTGTGGTTGATGCTAGTGATCGCAATGCGGCCCGTGTCGGTGCAATCGAATGAGAGTTGGCCACAGCATGGTTTCGACAGCGAGCATTCCGGCAACGCCAGCGAGATCCAGCTGAAGGTCCCGCTAGGTCTTCAAGCGGCGCTCCCGTTGACCGACTCGGTGTTTGCCTCCCCGGTGATCGATCATGGACGCATTTTCGTGTTGGACGGTTCGGGAGTGCTTTTCTGCGTGGATGCCAGTTCATTCGACGTTGTTTGGAAGTTCGCGAGTGACCCGAGTCCATTGAATTGCAACAACTACTCAGCCCCGGTGGTGGCGGGAGACTACATTCATTTCGGCACGATGGCTGGCGACTATTACGTGTTGAAGGCGAGTGACGGCAGCGTCGCGCGGAAGATTGAACTTGGTGAGCCGATTTTCTCATGCCCGGTAGTTGGAGCGGATCGGGTCTATTTCGCGACTCTTGGTTCACGCGTGTTTGCGTTGTCGCCGGCCGGCGAGACGCGGTGGACATGGGATTACGTGCGCGAGGTGCTCAAGTTCAGCGGAGACCGATGGAGTGGTCAGGATTGGTTGAAACACCAGAATGGTCGAGTGACGTGGCGCGAGCAGTTTCTATGTTCACGCAATATCGCGTTGCATGGTCGAACGTTGGTCATCCCGGCTGGCGGTTCGATTGTTTGGCTGCACGATAACGGCGACGTCGCCAAAATGTTGGGAGGGTACGCACCGAACGAGAGTCCGGCGACACTTGGGCTGAGTTTGGATGATAAGGGGAGTGTGTACCGACAGTGGTTTCGCCGTGACAATACGGGGCGCGTGGAGGTGTTGCGGATTGTGAATCAAAAACCGGTTGCCACGTTCGTGCCGGGTACCGCGACGGACTATCACAGTGATCCGAGTATGAGTTTCTCGGCGGTCAGTATTCGTGATGGCGATGTTTTTCGCTGTCGCCCCGAGGAGCAATTCGGTTTGTGTCGGCATGCCGACGGCAAGACAACGTCACTGGGCGATTTTCCCTCAATTGCGCAGCCGATGCTGGTGCGTGATCGAGTGATTGTCAGCTGTTTGGATGGGCGGTTGGCGATCGTGCCGTTAGATTCAAACCAGTCGCCTTGGGTCTTCCAAACGCCGTTCGGGCGTCCGATCTCGGCTCCAGCGGCGGTGGCCAACGGGCAAGTTGTTTTTGGTGGCGAGGACGGGTACCTGTATATTCTCGGGCCGGGCGGAAAAGCCTCGCTGCCAGAGTTGCCGCTTGACTTGGCGAGTATTCGCAGTCCACTTAAGGGGCAATACGCTGCCGCCAAGTACAACTGGGATACGCATTTTGGCAACCAGGCCAACACGAATCGGACACAACAGCATGTCAAGATGCCGCTGACGATGCGGTGGATTCGCCGTTGCGAGGGCACGATCAAACATCTGTCGACGATCGGTGGTGGGCGCGTTTATACGCACACGGCTGAAGGGCAGGTGATGGCGGTGGAAGAAGAGACGGGACGACTGCTGTGGCGCGCGTATTACCCGGGCGTGCACGTCTCTTTTACTACACCCGCGTACCATGACGAGCGGTTGTATCTTCCCCAAGCCGGTTTGCGACAATGTCGCTTGCGCTGCATTGATGCTGCCACGGGCAAGCTGATTTGGGAAGTGCCGTTTACTGGCTCGCCCAGTTGGAATCGACAGTTGCCACCATTGATCCACGACGGTTTGATTTTCTACCAATTCAGTACGGGGAACTATACTGGCCGAAATTGGTTGTTTGAACACCAGAGCACGTACGGATTTGGCCCCGATCAGAAACCGCTCGTCAAGGCCTGGGACTTGAAGACCGGTCGTGAAGTATGGTCCTTGGACTTTTCCGAGTACGGTCAAGGTGGCGACGACGCGGGCATGTGTCTCGATGGAGGCACGCTTTACTACTCGTGCTATTTCGGCAATAAGAAAGTGAAAGGAGTGACGGCAGCGATTGATGCCAAGACCGGGGCAATTCAATGGCGGACGACTCAGTATGCCGTCCATGCAGGTTGTGTTCCGTCAGTCCATGACGGACGGCTTTACCTGGGCGGATACAATGCGATCGAAGGGAAGACCAATCGCGTATGGTGTCTTGATACCGCGAACGGCAAGCTCGTTTGGAAATCGGATCCGATTGAACGGGCGATACATGTCGTCACGGTGGCGGGCAACCGATTGTTCACGCACGCTCAATACCGGCAGGGGTACTTACTGGAGGCGGACAGCGGCAAAGTACTGTGCGAATTGACGAAAGACTATCGTTGCACTCGGTTCACGATGGATGGTAACTACTTGCTCGGCCCGAACATGGATGTGATCGATACGGCGAACGGGAACCGGCTCATTTCGACGGGGCCAGCCGTTGACGTCTTGCAGTGTGTCGGCGCGCAGATTTCAAATGGACGGTTGTTCTACACCGCCAATGGCAGCGGGTTACAGTTATCGATGCGTTATGGGGACCGATCAGCCGCGCCGTTTCGACGGCAGGACGCGCCAGTAGAGCAACGACGTTGAGACGCGCACTCGCGCTCTGTGCCTCCAGAAGCCCACGCCGTCCCCAGGAACTCGCGCGTGGCATCACAACGGCTGACCTGTGTTGGCCCCCTTTTCAAGAAACGGTTCCGAAGGCGCGCTCGTTCCGCGGTCACAGCCAATGCGCGCGCGGCTATTTTCGCAGTTGCTTGTCGAACCAGTCGGCCATCTTGGTTACTTCAAAGGGAAGCGTTAGCCACGGGTGCCCGCCACCCGGTTTGACGATCAATTCGGCGGACCCGCCCGCTTTGCGAATTGCCGCGACCAGTTTTTCAGATTGCGAGAGAGGGACCAGCGGGGCGGCGTCACCGTGGATTAACAGGAATGGGATCGTCGGTTTGTTGACATGGTAGAGTGGCGAGATGCGGCGGGCGGCGTCACGTATTTCTTTCTCGGTGTGGCCTTTGGCACCACCTGAGAACAACAGTTGACCGAGCACTTCGCGGTCCGCCATTTGGCCCTCTTTCCAGTCGAGGAAATCGGTGGGTGGAAAAAAGACGCTGACGGCTTTTACGTCTGTGCTATGGCGCTCGACCGGCTGTTTGGAATCGGAGTTGGCGGCAAGTGGAGTCAGTGCGGCGAGTGTCGCAAGGTGTCCGCCGGCGGACGCGCCCATGAGTCCAATTCGCTTGGGCTCGATCTTGTATTGTTCCGCATGCTGTTTCACAAAGCGGATCGCCATCTTGACGTGCTGGTCCATTTCGGCAGCTGTATAGCGGGTTTTCGAGCCAGGGCGCGCTGCGAAGACGACGTAACCATGTTTGCAGAAGATGTCGTAAACCATCGCCACGGTGTGATCGCGGATCTTACTTCGGTCTGAGTACCAAGCCCCACTGACGACGTCCACGATGGCTAGTCCGTTCGGCGTGCCGGTGGGCGTAAAGATGTCCATGAGCAGGCCGGTGCCATGCACTTCCGCATAGACGACGTTCTTCTGCTGTTCGTAAACAGCGTCGGCGGCGCGAGTGGCGGATGCGGTCACCATGCACATGAAACAGAATGAGAATAATGAGAATAGCGTGGCGAGCGATCGCATTGGGTGTTTACGACGCATTGAGTAGGTCCATCCGTATGAAATTGGGTGAGTTGGAATAGAACCGTTCACGACTTCTTGATGCTTCCTGGTTCGTATCTGTTTAGCCGTTAAACGATCTGAGTAGACGGCGCCCTTGGTAGATGCAAAAGGCGGTGTGCGCATCAATCGGGTTCCGAAGCGTTCGCAGGGGAAACCAATCGATGGCCGATTGATCGACAACGACGATCCCGGTCCTTTCTTCGCGTCGCGCGCGCGCGACGAGCACACGCTCGCCGAAAAAGAAACCTAACACCAAGGATTGGATCGCATCGTATTGGGCATCATGCAGCCGTCGTTCGAGACGTTCCGCTTCGGCGCGTTGGGCCATTGTGGGAGCGTCCAACGGGATCTCAAATACGTTTTCATCGTCCAGATCCCAGCCGGCATAAGCGGCGTATATGTCACCTGGGGGGAAATCGCTCAGGTCCGCGGCAAGGGCGTGTACAAGCGGGCCCGCAATTGCAATGTTGCTGTAGAGAGCGTCTTGGAATTGGTATTCGTATCGGAACAGGAAGCAGAGTACGGGGGCATCGTATCCCGGCCAAAATTGGGTCCGCGAATCGATTCGTTCCAGTTTGCTTGGTGGCACACCGAAGAATGTGGGCTGGGACAATTCCAAGGCGATTTGGGCCTCTGCCCGTGCTTCGTCGGTGCGTAAGGCCTCATCGATCTTGTCGACGATATTCAGCTCTTCCGCGTGAGCAATCACACGCAAACGTGCAACTGGTTCGGCTGCGAGTTGCACGAGTTGATCGACGCCTGCCGACTCGCCCAGCTTGGCCAATGCTGCGGCCGCTTCCGTTTGAATGCGCCGGTGTCCCAACTCCATGGCGTCGTAGAGTTTGCCGACGACCGAGCGGCTGCCAATCAACGCCATGGCGTCACAGAGCGCAACGACAAGTGATACGCATTCATCCACTTTGGTACCCAGTTGTTCGGGGGACTTGCTGGTTGCTCCCGGATTCTCCTCGATACGGCCTAGCTGTTGGACGAGGCTGCCGAGCAGTTGGGCCAGGTCACCGCTGCGTGTGGCCGCCGGGTGCTGATGGAGCATGCCGGAACGAACCAGGTAGTTTGAGAGGTCGAGCACCGGTGCTGCGATGCTCAAATGTTGCAATGAGGCGAACAAGTGTGGGAACAGAGGGGTTGGATCGTAGTCGCGGCTTTGGAAGAGTGGGGTGAGTGCCAGGGCCGCCGCTTGCGGGTCGTCCGGAGGGGCTGCGATGATGCACTCCGTCAATGCGGCCAGATCTGCTTGCGTGGCGGCTGTCGCCAGGTACTGGAGTAAACGCCAGGCACATCGCGAGCCAGTTCCCAGGCTGCCATACAGCGACACGACACGTTGCCGCAATCCCTCTTCAATCGGCTCACTCAGCCGATGCTGTCGAACGACGGTTCGGGCAAGCACCGGGGTGAGTAGTGGCTCGGGCGGAGCATCGCCGGTCGATGTGTGCGCCGAGCAGTGCTGTTGCATGGCGTCGAAAAGTTCGTTCAATTCATCCGTCGGCAGGTCGTCAATGACGGCGCAGCAATTGACGAACTGTTCCATTTGTGTGTCATCGAGCGTCCCCGGATCACGGAGCGATTCGAGCAAGTAGGAAAAGTGTAAGTCCATGGCGTTGAGGGCTTTCGGGAAGCAGGCGTCCTGTTTTTTCTGACGGGGCAGTTGATTCTAAACGGGCCATTATGGTTTGCGGCGGACGACACCCGTGCGCCAGTTGGCTTGGCTGCCACGTTTCGCACAGTTGAGTTACACAGGGCGGCAGGGCCGCCAACCAACTACGAACTACCGCTCGGACTGCATTGACCCGCTCCCGTTGGTCGCTGGAATATGTGCAAGAGAACAAGTTTCTTGCCTTCGGTAGCCCAGTGGGATCACGGACCTGTTTGCTGCTCGTCCAGTTGACCCAAAGCCCGTCTGGTGTTAGCTTTACGGCATTAGTCTCGGCGCGGAGTGAAACGTTACGCTATTGTAATACTCTAGCCGATTGGTAACGAAGCGTCCGGGGGAGCATGAATGTACACTGATCGGGGTGTTTGGCCAGGTTGGCGATCATCCCTTGAAAAGGCGTGCGGTTCGCGAAAATTCTGGAAAACCGCGAATTCAAGAAGATATCCGACTTCATGCACTGCTGGGAATTCATACACGAATCAGAAGTTTTGACAAGAAAAACGAAAAAAGACAGAGTACACCCTTGGCCAAAAAGAAAAAACGAACTCGCAAGAAAAGCCCGCCTCAGTTCACGGACTTGACGTTATCGGACACGATGCTGAAGACGTTGAAGGCGGTCGGTTACGAGACCCCTACTACGATCCAGGCGGGAATTATCCGCAAAGCGCTCGACGGCATCGACATTGTTGGGCAAGCGCAAACGGGAACGGGAAAGACGGCGGCATTCGCGATTCCGATCATCGAGGTGTTGGAATACCATTCTTCAAAGGCACCTCGTGCTCTGATCCTGGTACCGACACGCGAACTGGCGGTACAAGTTCGTGAGGAAGTGTTGCGGCTGGCGGTGAACCATCGCTTGACGTGTGTGGCCCTCTATGGTGGCAAGCCGATTCGTGGCCAGATCGACAAGCTACGGCGTGGTGCTGATATTGTGGTCGGAACGCCGGGCCGGGTCATGGACCACATGAGTCGCAGGACGTTTATCCTGAACGAGTTGGAAATTGTGGTCTTGGACGAGGCCGATCGCATGTTGGACATCGGCTTTCGGCCGGACATCGAGAAGATTTTGCGGCAGTGTCCGGAAGATCGGCAGACCCTGTTGCTTAGTGCCACGGTTCCGCCGCCGATCGAGCGGATGGCGCGCCGCTACATGTATGAGCCAGAGACGTTGAACTTCTCGCCCAAAGACATTGCGGTCGAGACGATTGAACAACGCTACTTCACGGTGGAGCACACACGCAAATTCGATCTGTTGTTGCGTCTTGTTGCGCGTGAGGAACCGAAGCAAGCGATCGTCTTTTGCCGGACACGGCGACGTGTTGATACGCTACAACGCCGCCTGGGCAAGCAGATCAAGAGTGTGGCGGCGATCCACGGAGACATGTCACAGGGATCTCGTGATCAAGTGATGAAGGAGTTTCGTGCGGGCACGCTCCGGTATCTGATTGCTACCGACGTCGTGGGGCGCGGGATCGATGTGTCGGGAATCTCGCACATCATCAATTATGACATCCCTCAGTTCTGTGACGATTACGTTCACCGTGTCGGACGAACGGGGCGGATGGGTCGTGAGGGTGTGGCGTACACGTTTGTGGCTTCGGAAGAAGGGCCTCAGTTGACCCGCATCGAGCAGCGAATCAACCGGCAATTGCAGCGCGACGAATTGGGTAACGTTTCGATCGAATTGGACCGGTCCGAGCAACCGGCTCAGGAGCAAGAGCCGCCGCCACCTCCGCCCCCCTTTGCCGCGCGCCGTGGTGCTCGCCGGCATCGTCGCGCGTTGTAATAACACGCAGATGCAGCGTGGCTCGGGAATCTTTCCCGAGCATGGGCGACGTTAATCCCTCCGTGCAGCTTTCTATTGCCGGTCGCTTAAAAAGGGGCGCGTTGCGGGCTGCGCTTATTTGGGGGTGTTGGCGATAGCTGGCTTTTTGCAGCTGGAGCGCTGTCCATGCCCGGGATGGAATCCCAGGCTACGCGTGGCTTTCCATCGCCTCGTAGCTGGGGTCGCCAGCGCGCCAGACGTCCATTGGCGCTTCCGTCGAGCTGCTGCGCTACTCGACCTTTTTGGGCAGATACTCGTGGCCGCGGTCACGAAGTACCTCGGCCTTGATGATTCGGTCTGGCTGGGGAGCGTCTTTGTCTTGCGGATCGCGGCGTTGCAGTTTGGCGGCCACATCCATCCCTTCGATTACGCGGCCAAAGACGGTGTGCTTGCCGTTCAAGTTGGGAGTGGGGCGGTAAGTGATGAAGAACTGAGACCCGCCCGAGTTGGGCGCATTGGTCTTAGCCATGCTTAGCACACCGCGAAAGTGCTTGCGTGCTTCCGGTTTGTCACACTCGTCATAGATCGAGTATCCGGGGCCGCCGGTCCCGTCGCCTTCGGGGCATCCGCCCTGAGCCATGAACCCGGCAATCACGCGATGAAACGTCAGATTGTCGTAGAAACCGCTCTTTACCAAGCTGATGAAGTTACCAACGGTGTCCGGTGCTTCGTTTTCAAATAGTTCGACAACGATGTCGCCCTTGGTGGTCGTCAGTTTGACACGAGGCAGATCGTCTGCCTTCGCCTCTTTCGCACGCAGTTCTTGTTCTGCTTTCCAGAATTCCTTGTAGTCTTTCATTTCAGATTTTAGTCGGGCTGCGTCGCCGGTCAGTGCGTTGAGTTTCTCGGCCTTACCCATCAATTCCGCCATTCGGTCGTATTGATTCAGTGCGAACGCGGCGGTGCCGGTATCCCGATAAACGCCGGGCATATCACAATCGTTTTCGACCAGGATGTTGCCGATTTTCAAGGCCGGCTCGTAGAGGTCGCGCGCGACGTAATCGCCAACGACCTTGGCGAGGAAGCTGGTCTTGACGCGATCTTCGTTGGGGGCCGCTCGATAGGCGGCGATGACTGCATCGATCAGGTCGGGCAGCATTTTGTCCGCCTTAGCGACGGTCGCATCCCAGTCTTTGGCCATCGCTTCCATCGTGGGTGCGTCGGCCGTCTGGAAGTCGGTGCGGAGTTGACGCAAGTGCTTGATCAGCGTCTTCCACTCGGCAAACTTGGCTTCAAACGCAACTTCTGCCGCCGCCGCGTCTTTGGCGGGCGCTGTTTCTGGTGGCGTGGCGGACTCTTCGGCCGGTGGCTTTTTGGCCGTCTTCTCTTGGGCCGTCTTCTCTTGGGCAATGGCCGCCGAGGTTAGCAGGGACCATCCAAGCAGTGCCGCTGAAAATGATGCCAGTATCACAAAACGTCGAGCCATTGAAATCTCTCCCACGAATCTGCAGAAT
>JAJRVM010000193.1 GCA_024277285.1 Planctomycetota bacterium | reverse complement strand
TGCACGCAGTGCGAACCGGCTAGCCGGTTTCCAATGGCAGCTCGATCGCCGCTTCACACTGCTCAACTTGGCGGTTGCGTGTTGGCATCAACTTGCGCTTTGTTGGGGAGTCTGCCGTTAGCAAACGTACGGAATGTTGGTGCCACTGCATGCGCAAACGAGTCTTACGCCTCAATCGACTTATCACTGCCAACCGCCCCGCCAACACACCGCCGCACACTGCACGCAGTGCGAACCGGCTAGCCGGTTTCCAATGGCAGCTCGATCGCCGCTTCACACTGCTCAACTTGGCGGTTGCGTGTTGGCATCAACTTGCGCTTTGTTGGGGAGTCTGCCGTTAGCAAACGTACGGAATGAGCAGTGGCACGGACAGAGAATTCGCAGTGTTGTCAGACCTCAACGCGCGGTTGAAAACCTTCTGGGGCATGCTCTTATTCGCTCAGCGCGTAGCAGGGAGACGGTCAAATCCCCGCAAAACGGCTTTGACACTGCTGGGCAATGATTTCGGCAGCGTCATCAACAGTGATATGGGAACGGTTGATCACCAAATCGTATAGATGCGAGTCGCCGATCTCGTGGTTGAAGTACGACTTGATCAGGTCACGTCGGCCCTTGTCGGTATCGCGAATATAACGCTTAGCATCTGCTTCCGAGCAGTGCTGGACTTCACGAATATGGCGCAGGCGTTCCGCCATCGGGGCAACGAGAAACACGGCTAGTCCACGATTCTCTGGCAGAAAAAACTGGGCACCTCTTCCCACAAACACAGTGCTTGCGTTTTGCGCCGCCAGCAACACGATTCTTCCCAAATGGACAATGTACTCGGTTTGTGTCACCACGCGCGGATCAAGCCACTTGCCAAATATCTCGATAATCCAGTTGGACGTTTTCTCATCGAGCATCCCCAACATATCGCGTGGCAACTTGAATTTTTCCGCCATCTGATCCAACAGTTCGCGGTGTAGTACTTGCCAGCCGAGCAGTTCACCCAAACGCCGTGCCACCGCCGCACCACCAGCCCCGGCTTCGCGCGAGATCGCCACGAAGGGATGGATCGAATCCGGCAGCTCCTCTGGCGAACTTTGCGCGAACCGCCTTTGCTGCGCTTCGAGGTTGATCGTCCACTCCCGCACTCGCTGTTCAGCGAGCCGCGCAGCGGAAGTGCCCGTCGACGTGCCTGATTTGATGATAGCCATGGCAAGACCTCCTGATGAACCAGTGCCCAAAGGCACTCGAAACCAACGGGAACGCACACGCGTCGTAGTAGGCCAAGCTGGCGTTTGTCGAGCATCGGACGGCCAGCCCGCCAAGACGACAAATCTGAAACGGCTGTTTCAGACCCATAGTACTATTCTACCAATTATGCGTGACGAATCCGAGAAAAAGTTGGCGGAGACGCGCCACTTTGCTAGATTCGTGGCGGTAGTAGGCCCAACGGGGCGATAGGCAAGCAATGTGGCGTGGAGCGTACTGAGAACGTGTTTTGGAATTCGCCCAGGAGCGACTCGGAGTCGAAGTGCGTTTGGTTCTGCTCTACTATAGTGGTTGAGAACGAACCGATTGTGCGTTGAGAACCAGTTTCAAGACACGTTCTGACATTTGTGTGGCCCATGATGCGGCCGATTCCCTGCGGAAGGCATTCGATGGATATTCGTTATCGCGTGATGGGGGCCAGCCTGGGCATCTCCGTCCTCATGCTGATTGGCAAACTAACGGCTTATTTCTTGACCGGCAGTGCGGCCATCATGGCAGACGCTGCCGAGTCGATCGTACATCTGGCCGCGACCGGATTTGCCGCCTACAGCCTGTGGTATTCGATGCAACCGGCCGACGATTGTCATCCCTATGGTCACGGTCGCATCTCCTTCTTTTCCGCCGGTTTTGAAGGCGCACTGGTGTTTGTCGCATCGTTCGCCGTGATTGGCAGCGGAGTCCTTGCACTGCGCAATGGGCCTGACCTGCAGGACGTTGGTATTGGCCTCGCGATCACCGGCGCCCTGGCCGTCATCAACCTGGCACTCGGCATGACGCTGGTCTTAATCGGCCGCCGCACGCATTCGCTTGTGTTGGTCGCCAATGGCAAGCATGTATTGACGGACGTCTACACCACGGCGGCCGCGATCATCGGCTTGGTACTGGTACTGCTGACCGGCAAGGAGATTCTCGACGCGTGGGCAGCGATCATTATCGGCTTCTTCATTATGGCGGGCGGATTCTCGCTGTTGCGATCTGCCGTAGCCGGACTCATGGACCGGATGCCGAAGGACTTGAGCCGGCAGCTGGATCGCAACATCGAACAATGCCTGCCAGACAGCATCATCAAGGATATTCACGAGAAACGAGCGCGTCTGTTGAGTGACGAAATCTGGCTCGAAATGCATGTATTGGTCGATGGCTCCATTCCGGTGGCCGAAGCGCACGATGCGGTAACCGAATTCGAAAAATCGCTGGACCAAGCTATGCCGGACTTTCGTTTGCACGTCGTTTCACACATTGAACCGGTTGAACACGATCGCGCTCATCCCGATGGGCATTAGTCGGGCAGCGCCACTTTACCCGCCCGCTGTTCGTAAATACCACATTGCCAATGACGATTGACGAATGACCAATAACCAATGACGACATTTGATGACTTGACCGACGTTTACGAATCGCTTGTGGATTGGCCCAAACGGCTGGCGCGCGAGGCGCCGTTCTATCGCCATCTGTTTGCCAACCACGACGTGCAATCGGTCGCCGACGTGGCTTGTGGCACAGGGCATCACGCCGCCATGTTCCATCAGTGGGGACTGCGCGTGGAAGGGGCTGATGTGAGCCGAGCGATGATCGACCGAGCGCGCAGTGCGTTCGGCGAATCGGCGCAACTGCGTTGGTCGGTACGCAGTTTTGAAACTCCCACGACGGGCAGCACACCGGCGGACGCGGTGGTTTGCGTAGGCAATTCGCTGGCGTTGGCAAGTGAT
>JAJRVM010000192.1 GCA_024277285.1 Planctomycetota bacterium | reverse complement strand
CGACGGATATGAGAAAAGGGTTCGCCGGTTTGTCTTCGATTATCCGCGATGAATTCGAAGCCGATCCTACCGACGGTAGCCTCTTCCTGTTCATCAACAAACGGCGTGACCGGATGAAACTACTTCACTTCGCCGACGGCGGTTTCTGGTTGTACTACCGACTCCTCGAAGCCGGAACGTTTGAAACACTCAAGGCCACGGACCGTACTCGCTTGTCGCTCGATGCCCCCCAGCTTTCGATGTTGCTCTCCGGCATATCGCTTGCTCAATCTGGCAAGCGACGGAAACGCTTTGCGATGTGAGTGACCGCTCCTTGCCAACCACGAAAAGTTTTCATCTTTTCTCAAGAAAACGTCCAATTGGGCTAGCGCGATGAACCAGAATCCGTATCGTAGCAGACATGCAAAACCCCGCGACACTTTCGACAATGCAATTGCAAGAACTCGTCGGCGAGCAGGCCATCAAACTTGCCACGCAGACGGATCAACTCGCCATGCAGACGAAAGAAGTCGCCAAGCGGGACGACGTCATCCAGCAGCTGGAAGCGACAATCGACCAGCTGAAGAAGGACTACCTGAAGCTGTGGCAGGAGCGTTTTGCCGCGAAGAGCGAACGCTACATCGACGACCCCGGTCAGCTGCAGTTGGACTTTGGTGACACGGCCGAAGCGGCCGATGCGGCAGCCGGCCTGGCTGATGCCGTTGAGGAAGCGGACCTCATCCCCGAACACAAGCGTCGCAAGCCGCGTAAGAAACGCGATGAGAGCCTGCCGGCTCACCTACCTCGTCAAGAAATCGTTGTTGACGTTCCCGACGCCGACAAACGATGCGAAACGCATGGCGAGAAAACGCTGCTTCCCGAATCGATGTGAGACGTGCTGGAGAAGATGGTTTACGTTCCTCCTCAACTGATGGTGGAAGTGCTAAAGTATCCCAAGTACGCCTGTAAAGACCAATCGGAGTGCGGTGTTTCATCCGCCGAGCGTCCCACGGGGATCGTCGAAGGCGACAAGTATGACACGTCCGTCGCCACCGAGATCCTGGTCAACAAGTTCGCGTACCACCTGCCGATCTACCGGCAGCAAGACATGTTCGCCGGCACGGGGTGGACGCCGTCGCGCAGCACGATGCTGAATATCCTGACGAATTGTTACTTCATTATCCAGCCGCTGCTTGCGTACTTCAAGCGAATGATGCAGACCGATCCGATCGTGGCCTGCGATGACACGGGCGTCACGCTGCTCTACCCGAAGGTGCCTCCGGCTTTTGATCTAAACGATCCGAAACAGCAACGGATCGCGGAGGTATTCGAAGAAGCGTTGAAGAACGAAAAGCCAAGCATCAACGCCAAAATGTGGGCATACCGAAGTCAAACGATCAAACTCAACGTGTTTGATTTTACGGTGAGTCGTCATCGCGATGGCCCCGATTCGTTTTTCGCAGACTACACCGGCACGATCCTGGGAGATTGTTGGCACGGATTCGGCGCGATTGCGGCGGAATCTGAAGGCGACATCGTGCGCGCCGCGTGTAACAGCCACTCGCGTCGTAAGTTCGAGGACGCCACGGACTATCCAGCTGATCGGCGCAAGTGGATGAACTGGTTTCAACAGCTGTTCGATATCGAGACACGGGCGAAGGTCATGTCGGACGAAGAACGCTTGTTGCTGCGTCAATCCGAGTCGCAGGCGATCTGGGATACGATGCGCGCAGAGCTCGATTCGATCGACGACCGGACCGAGCAAGTTGTCTTACCCAAGAGCGACTTGCGCAAGGCATTGAACTACACACGCAATCACTGGACGGAGCTAACTCGTTACCTGGACGACGCAAAGCTTCCCATGGACAACAACCTGTGCGAGCAATTAATGAGGCAGGTCGGCCTGGGTCGCAAAAACTGGTTGTTCGCAGGAAGTGTGGCGGGTGGAGAACGGAACGCGGGGTTCATGACGTTGGTCAGTAGTGCTCACCGCAACGACTTGGATGTGTGGGCCTACGTCAACGACGTCCTCCAGCGACTGCTTGCTGGCGAGACCGATTACGAGCCGCTGCTACCCTGGAACTGGGCGGCCACGCATCCGGAGAGCATCCGTACGTTTCGCCAAGACGAGCGACGCGACCGCGACGTCCGAAGGCAAACGGAGCGTGCCAACCGGCGTGCCAGAAAGAAGCTCTTGGAAAGTAGTCCAAAGAAGTAGCCGCACGGGACGATCGGCACAACGATGACGCTGGATGAGAGATTAGCTCGGACACGCTTGAGACCCAGCTTCTAGCGGCAGATCGAAAGCGGCCACTGGAATAGGGCTATCCATTCGAAGACTTCCGTCAGCAGCTAGCCGAGGGTCAACAGCAAGCAAGGCATCGAGACGGGTGGTCCTCGCGATTATCTGAATCTGCCGCGCGGCGGCCTCCGCCACGCGAACGGCGTCGACCGACCTGACCACGGCACTGTTGGGCGCTTACAGCATCAATGGTGTTTTGGGACTTGCGTTGCAATTCCAATTCGCGAATCATACGCTGACGTAGAGGAGTCATGAGAGTCTCTTTCGATTGAGGAAGCTTCG
>JAJRVM010000191.1 GCA_024277285.1 Planctomycetota bacterium | reverse complement strand
GTCTGGACCACGTGGCGGGCCGTCAGGACCACGGTGCATATCGCGTCGTCCACGCGGCGGACCATCGGGACCACGATCTTTGGGACCACGATCTTTGGGACCACGATCTTTGGGACCACGATCTTTGGGACCACGAGCGTCTGGACCACGCGGCGGACCGTCAGGACCTCGGCGCATGTCGCGTGGGCCGTCGGGACCTCGAGCGCCAGGGCCATGGGGCGGACCATCGGGGCCACGGTGCATGTCACGGGGTCCGCGAGGCGGGCCATCGGGACCACGGCCATCAGGACCACGTGGCGGGCCGTCAGGACCTCGGCGCATGTCGCGTGGGCCGTCGGGACCTCGAGCGCCAGGGCCATGGGGCGGGCCGTGGGGACCACGGTGCATATCGCGTCGTCCGCGTGGCGGACCATCAGGACCTCGGCGCATATCACGCGGGCCGTCAGAGCCAGGGTGCATTTCGTGCGGCGCAGGTGGATGGGGCTGCGACGCGACACGCTTTATTTCCTGCCGCAACTGTCGCACTTCACGCAGCAATGCGTCGAGCTTGCTGTCTAGTCGGTCCAATTTCCGAGCGGCATCGCCGTACTCGCCACGCATGCGTTGCCGCGTTTGCTCAGCAGCCGCGCGTCGAATCTGGCGTGCTTGCTGGGCGCCAGGTCCATCGTCGTTGCGATCGGGTGGTTGAGCTTGGGCGTTGCCAACACTCAGCAGCAGCAGCATGACCGCTCCTGCCGCGAGTCTCCACCGTTTGCTCCGGTAACATGTGCGCATCAATCGGCTCCTTGAGAAAAGGAAGAGGGGTCTATCGAGGAAACCACAAACAGCTCCAGGCGCGTCGCTGGTTCGTCCTATTGACTGCCTACAGCGTTTCCGCCGGCCGTTGCGGCGACCAACCATCAGCATAAACCATACGGCACCGCATGAAAAACAGGTAAATGCTCGATTCTGCCAAAAGCATGGAGTCACGGTAGAGATTCGCGCCACAGCGACACTTCGTTGAACCTGTCACACAACGACCGCCAGCGTTGCCCAATACCGAAAACTCCTGCACGTTAACCAGACTTTGGGACAGATTCTCAATTGCTACCTTCTTCGCTTCGTTGCGCTCCGCGCCGTTTTTACGTTGCCCCATCCAAGACCGCCGTCGCTACCCTGCGCGCGTACGTACCGGCCGCGTACGTCTGCGTTCCGTTTATTGCCCCAAAAAAGCCCTCATGTTTTGCTTGACATAGATACGATACATTTGTACAGTAGTCGCAAAGGAACTCCGTCATGAACAAGCAGCTCATCATCGTGCAAGATCGCCTGACAGAACAACCGATCGTAGACGCTTTACGCGCTCAATTGCGGCGTTTCGATGCCCACCGCCCACTGCGTGACACTTGGCCGATATCGAGTGGTTGCGAGGCATTAGACCAGCTGTTGCCCGCTGCGCGGGGCTTCCCGCGTGGCAGTTTGATCGAGTGTTTGGGCATTGGCCTCCATGCGGGTGGCGCAGGCATGTTTGCCATGATCATGGCGCGTCAAGCAGCCCTTGAGGGTGGTGCCATCGTGGTGTTCGATCACCAACACCAGTTTTATCCTCCCGCAGCGGCCGTGTTGGGAATTGATTTAGAAACGGTGATCGTGGTGCAAGCTCATTCGCGCCGCGATCGGATCTGGGCACTGGACCAGGCATTGCGGTGCCCGGCGGTGGCTGCCACCTGGACGTTGCAAGAGCAGTTAGATGAGCATGATTTTCGCCGCTTACAGCTAGCTGTCCAAGAGGGAGGGGGATTGGGTTTCTTAGTCCGTTCACAACAAGTACACCACCAACCCTCCTGGTCAGACCTCCGGTTCACCATTGACGCGCAAGCCGTTGCTGCACGACAGCTACGAACCGGGCGGCGCTTACGGATCGAACTAACACATTGTCGGCAGGGGCGCAGCGGTGGCAGCTTGGATGTTGAAATTGATGAAGTGACTGGTGCAATGCGACAAGTGAGTTCTCAGCATGAAACGTCTACTTTGTATCCGCCTGCCCAGTTGGCCCATCCAGCGTCTGATGGTCGCTCGGCCCGAGCTTAAAGGTCGCGTCATGATTCTGCATGGGCGTGACCTCAAGCACGGACCGGATAACCGCCGGCCAGGGAACTATGGCCAGTACGTTCTGGCCTGTTCGCGCGCCGCTTACCACTGTGGTGTACGCCCCCACATGCCGCTGGCCGAGGCCACCACATTATGCGACCATGCTGTCGCGGAGGTAGCTCGAGCAGCGCAAGGCGATCACGCCCCCAACGTAAAACAGACACCGGCAGATCGGCTCCATACAGGGCAGCGCCATGCAGATCGGGCGAAACCGGTTATCGCGTCAAGCCCTTCACAGTTGCACCATGCCGATACGCACCATGCCGATGCGCCCAAGCACGCTCATCCGGTTTACATTTCTGAACATGATGCACAAGCAGATGCGGCAGCGCTGCGCGATCTGGCCCAATGGTGTGAATGTTTCAGTCCTCTTGTTGGTTTCGAACATCTCGAATCGGCTTGCTCAACTTCTTCAGCTAGTGTTTTATCATCGCGCGATACCGCGTCCCAGCGACTACGTCCCGATTGTTTGTATTTGGAAGTAACTCATCTGGCACCCTATTTTGGCAGCGAACAGGATTTAGCACGCCTGGTGGCCGAATCGTTTTCCCGCCGCGGCTATTGTGTACGTGTGGCAATTGCCTACACGCTCGGCGCAGCCTGGGCATTTGCTCATTTTGCTTCTCGCAATGCCACACACATCGATCTGCGCGACACCTTGCCAGCGTCGTTTGTGCCCGCTCTCACTCGCGCAGCCACCGCCGTACAACCACCTGGCACCACTCACGTTTCTTCGTTTCTCGTCGTGCCACCCGCTGCTACATCCGCGGCACTACATTCGCTACCGATCGAAGCATTGCGACTACCTGACAGCATCCTGGCGTTGCTTCGGCAACTCGGTATCGACCGCATTGCTCAGCTTGCTTGCTTGCCACGAGCCAGCTTGTTGGCTCGGTTCGGCGATCTGCTGCTGAAACGTTGGGATCAAGCAAGTGGAGTAGTCGACGAACTGTTTATTGCACACCACCACGACCCTCAATTCCAAACGGGCTGGGTTTTGGAACATCCGACGACCAAGCATTGTGTAATCCAATCGATCCTCGGCACCCTGATCGAACGTTTAACCGATGCCTTACGTCAACGCGGTGAAGGTGTCATGCAATGCGTTTGCCATCTGACATGTACTTCGGCTGTCACGCCAGCTCCCCAGCTCCCCCCCTCCCCTGCCCTTACGCTCCGAGTCGGTTTGTTTCAACCGACGGCGATTGCCGAGCATCTATTGCAGTTATTTCAAATGCAACTGGAGCGTTTACTCTTGTCGAGCCCGGTGGAACGCATGGTGCTGGAGGCGACGTTCACAGCGCCGTTGCAGCGGCGCCAACGTGAGCTGTTTTCCGACTCCCGTCGTCATACACCACAACAGTTGGCCCGATTGGTCGATCGGCTCAGCAGTCGCCTCGGCCCCGCCAACGTCGTACAAGCCCACATACAAAGTGATGCGCAACCCGAATTCGCCTATCGCTACCACTCGTTAACCAACAGCGGTCGCCGCCCCCCACGTGCGACACACCGTACAGCCCGATCACGACGCACCACTGTGCGGCCAAACGCATCGCCACGCGCGTTGGCAAAGCAATCGGCGTCACCACACCCCTTTCCTCGTTCCAGCGCTACCATTCGCAGCGATGCCGCTCGCAGCGCTACCATTCGCAGCGATGCCGCTCGCCGGCGCATCCGTCCGCTCCACTTGCGGTCCCCTCCCCTGCCCTTGGAGGTGATTGCCTTGGCCGTGGATGGACCGCCCTGCCAGATATTGTTCGGCAAACAAGCCTACCGAGTGGCACGGTGCTGGGGTCCCGAACGGATTGAAACAGGATGGTGGCGGGGACATTCCGTGCGTCGTGATTACTATCGAATCGAGACCAACACCGGGCATTGGCTATGGGTGTTTCGCCAACTTGCCGACAACCGCTGGTTCCTGCATGGCATGTTCGGCTAACGGAACACTGCCGCCGACGCAGTGTGGCACGCCGCTCCGCGGCGTGAGCAGTGTGGCACGCCGCTCCGCGGCGTTTCACGGCACGCAATGCCGTACCACTCTTTCACTTAGGGAGCCCAACATGTGTGCTTACCAACAGCTGCTGGTTTGGCGCCGAGCGCAAGCGCTCGCGGCGCAAGTCTATCACGCGACACACGAGTTGCCGACCGCCGATCATTTCGACCTGGCATCGCGACTGCGTGCTGCGGCGATTGCGGTCCCCGTCGAGATTGCGACACACGACTGCTGTGACGGTCCCACTTTCTTGCTTGGACTCAAGCGCGCGCGCGATGCACTCATCCGCTTTGAGCATTTCGCGGCCATTGCCAATCGAACTGGCTATTGGCCCTCCGCGCATGCGCGCTACATTGCACGGCACACGACCCTCGCCCGCAAGCACTTGCGCGCATTGGTTCATGTGCTGACCCCGTCCTCGGTGGCCAACCAGATCAACAACGCGGGTAGCTCACCAGGCGTTTTCACCCATGGGACAAGCCCAAGGGAGTCTCTCGAAAGCGACATTACTTCATTTGGCTAAACTGTTAAGAAATTGGCTAACCACTCCTCTCCACCACACCCGCCCATGTCTGACAACCACGATGATTCACTCCGACCGCTTGGATATGCCGAGTTGCATTGCAAGACGAACTTTTCGTTCTTGGAAGGAGCGTCGCATGCCTACGAACTGGTCGACCGTGCGGTGGAACTGGAATACTCTGCGTTGGCGATCACCGATCGCAACACATTGGCGGGCGTCGTACGTGCTCACGCCGCCGCCAAGGAACATCCGTTCAAGCTGATCATTGGTGCCGAGATCGTGCCGATTGACTTCCCCCCAATCGTACTCTGGGCCACCGACCGCCGCGCATACGCACGGCTGTCACGATTGCTCACGGTTGGACGTCGCCGCGCCGTGAAGGGTCACTGCGCGCTAGCTTGGGATGATATCGCCGACCATGCAGAAGGTCTTTTGGCGGGACTGGTTACCTACCCGCGTGCCACAGCTGCGTTGCCGAATGCGTTACCGGCCACAATGCCAGATGGGCACGAGATCCCAGCGGTCTTGGCACGTAATACACTCGGCACGTTTCGCGAATTATTCGGCAAGCGTGGCTATTTGCTGGTGGCATTGCATCGCGGACCCGATGATCAACGCGACTTGCACAACGTGATCACGCGTTCTCGGGCGAGCCACATACCGCTACTGGCATCTGGCAATGTGCTCTACCACCGCCCGTCGCGCATGCCGTTACACGACGTGATCACGGCGGTCCGGCACGGCACAACCGTTCCCGCAGCAGGCGACCGACTACAGCCAAACGCGCATCGGCACCTGCATACGTTGGACGAGATTGCCAACACGTTTGCCGAGGTTCCTGACGCCTTGTGGCGTACACAGGAAGTGGCTGATCGCTGCAACTTTTCATTAGACGAGCTCCGTTACGAGTACCCTGAGGAACTTGCGCCACGCGGCATGACGCCGTTCGAGTATCTGACGCACCTTGCCTGGAAGGGAGCTCACCGGCGCTATCCGCGAGGCCTGCCGAACAAAGTGCGTTCGTTGGTGGAACACGAGTTGGTATTGATCGAGGAGTTACATTACGAAGCTTATTTCCTGACGGTGTGGGACCTGGTCCGATTCGCGCGGCGCCGCGCTATCCTCTGCCAAGGGCGCGGCAGCGCCGCCAATTCGGCCGTCTGTTACTGCCTGGGAATCACCTCGGTCGATCCTCAGCACGTGGATGTGTTGTTCGAGCGTTTTTTGAGTCGCGAGCGGAACGAAGCACCCGATATCGACGTCGATTTTGAACACGAGCGGCGCGAAGAGGTATTGCAATATTTGTATGACAAATATGGTCGCGAACGAGCCGGGATGACGGGAGTGGTGATTACCTATCGCAGCCGCTCGGCCATTCGCGACGTCGGTAAGGCTTTGGGGCTGTCGCTCGACCGCGTTGATGCCTTGGCCAAACAAGTGGACGGCCATGGTACCGATACACAGTTAGCTCAGCGGTGCGAGCAAGTGGGAATTGACCCTTATTCGGAAACGGGGCGTCGCCTGATCTACCTCGTCGACGAACTAATCGGGTTCCCACGCCACCTTTCCCAACATGTCGGCGGCATGGTAATGACACAGGGGCCGCTGTGCGAATTGGTACCGATCGAAAACGCCGCCATGGCAGATCGTACCGTGATTCAATGGGACAAGGATGACCTCGATACATTGGGGTTATTAAAAGTCGATTGCCTGGCATTGGGGATGCTGAGCGCCATCCACCGCTGTTTCGACATGATCGAACGGCATGCGGAACGCTCCTTGACGCTGGCCACTGTTCCGCAAGATGATTCGCGCATCTACGACATGATCTGCCGTGCCGATACGATGGGCGTGTTTCAGATTGAAAGCCGTGCGCAGATGAGCATGTTGCCACGGCTCAAACCGCGTTGCTACTATGATTTAGTGATTGAGGTGGCGATTGTTCGGCCTGGCCCGATCCAAGGCAACATGGTCCATCCTTATTTGCGGCGCCGCGCGGGTGAAGAGCCGGTGATTTACCCGAGCCCCGAGATTGAAACGGTGCTCAAGAAAACGCTTGGAGTGCCACTGTTCCAGGAGCAGGCAATGCGATTGGCGGTGGTAGCAGCCGGATTCACACCGGGCGAAGCCGATCAACTGCGCCGCGCTATGGGGGCGTGGCGGCGGCCAGGAGTGATCGAGCGATTTCGCGACAAGCTGCTCGATGGTATGCGTGAACGAGGGCTCAGTGCCGAGTTCGCTCAACAAGTGTTCCGCCAAATACGCGGTTTTGGCGAGTATGGCTTTCCCGAATCGCATGCGGCCAGCTTCGCGTTGCTGGTCTATGTCTCGGCATGGCTCAAACACTACTATCCCGCCGCGTTCGCCGCCGCGTTGATCAACAGCCAGCCGATGGGATTCTACGCTCCAGCCCAACTGGTACGCGACGCTCGCCAACATGGCGTCACCGTGCTGCCGGTCGACGTTAATGCCAGTTGCTGGGACTGTACTTTAGAGAGCCACGACACTTTAGAAGGGCATGGCACGGCGCATCGTGCTGAATCTGAACAACATCGCCAACGGCCGACAGACGCCACGATGCCATCGCATCCCCATTCCCTGCGACTTGGGTTTCGCATGATCAGTGGGCTCCCGCAATCGGCAGCAATGGCTATCGAGCGAGCACAATCGGCGGGGCCGTTCCGCTCGCTAGCCGATTTCACTCACCGCACCGCACTGAGCCGAGTTATGGTAATGCGATTGTCCAAGGCGGACGTGTTTCGATCATTAAACCGTGATCGTCGCAACGCCTTGTGGGAAGCACTGGCGCAAGACAAGACCGCTCAGCAGCTTCCTTTGTTTCAGAAGCTTGCCCCCGAAGACGAACCGCTCGCTCAGCTTCCAACACTGACCGACCAAGAAGAGGTATTCGCTGACTACCTGACCGTTGGCCTTTCCTTGCGTGCTCACCCCATCGCGTTTCATCGTGACGCTCTGCAGCAGTTGAACGTAGTAACCGCCGAGCAGTTGAAGCACTTCCAGAGCAAACGCCGCGTGCGTGTGGCAGGACTTGTACTGCTGCGCCAGCGCCCCAGTACGGCTAAGGGAATCACTTTCGTCACGCTTGAAGATGAAACGGGCACCGCCAACTTACTGGTCCATCAGGCAACGTGGCAACGTTACTATCAAGTCGCGCGACGCAGTTCCGCCTGGCTGGCACATGGCCATATCGAGTGCAAGGATTCGGTGATCCACGTGATCGTCCAACGCCTGGAAGACCTCTCCACGCTCCTTGGCACGGTAAAGGTCCACGCGCGTGATTTTCGTTAGTTTGGACATCCAAACGTCTCGTGTCTCGAAGAAGAGCCCCGACAGGAGCACTTTTTGAGAGCATGGCTGGACATCGCCACTTCACGATCGCGTTTTTTTGTAAATGACGAAATGCCCATGACGAATGACGAAGAAAGCCGGAATGACGAAAGCCGAAAGCCAGCCCAGCCTCTCAACGGCGAACGGAGCCAGTGTACACAGCGGCGACAACAGCGTTCAGCTGAAAACGCGTCCCATTCGTACGGCGCCAACACGAAAACCCTGTTTTCCGACCACCTGGCCGTTGCCATGCGCCGGCTCGCCGCTCTGCCACGCACTTGCATGGCAAATCCTTTTGCGACATCGATCAAAACTCACACCACAGCGACGTAGCAAGTGGAGCGGTGGCTCCGCGCTGGACGCCGAATTCGGCCGCGATTACCTATAATCAGGCTTTACGCTCGGCGTCCAACCGCGATAATCAGACTGTGGTACGGCCGCAGCTACTCTACCAACACACTCCATACAGGTTCACTCATGTTTGAACGACTTGGTCCCTATATCATCGAAGGCACAGTGGGCAGCGGTGGAATGGGCAGCGTGTTCCTGGGCGTTGACGAGCAGACCGGAGAGCGGGCGGCTGTTAAGGTGCTAGCTCCGGCGTTGGCGGCCGATCCTAATTTCCGTGAACGTTTTGCGACCGAGGTCGAGACACTCAAGAAGCTAAGACATCCCAACATTGTCCAATTGCTCGGGTTTGGCGAACAAGATGGTCAGCTATTCTACGCGATGGAAATGGTCGAAGGGCGCACGCTCCAGCAAGAGCTACAAGCCGCACGCCGATTCCTGTGGCGTGAAGTGACTCGGATCGGTGTCCAGATCTGCCAGGCACTCAAACATGCTCATGATCGCGGTATCATCCATCGCGACCTCAAACCAGCCAACTTGCTCTACACGGCGGACGACCAAATCAAACTAGCTGACTTTGGGATCGCCAAGCTATATGGCATGACACAGTTGACCGTGGCAGGTGGGGTGATTGGCACGGCCGACTACATGTCGCCCGAACAGGGTGAAGGGAAAGGCGTGACGGCCCGCAGCGATCTGTACAGTCTGGGGAGCGTGTTGTTTACGCTGCTTGCCGGTCGACCGCCTTTCGCATCAACAACCGCCGCCGAAGTGATTCATAAGCTTCGATACGAGGAGGCGCCACTGGTTCGGCGGCTGGTTTCCGACGTACCTGAAGAGTTCGAACTGATCATTGCGCAACTACTTGAAAAAGACCAGGCGAAACGCATTGCCACGGCGTTGGCCGTCGCAAATCGGCTCAAAGCGATGGACTACGCGCTGTCCATGGAGACTCGCCTCACCGCCGACTCGGATGAGTTCGACCTGGCTCAGGACGAGGAATACGAGTTGGCTTCGGACGACGATCCCGCCGTCACGGCCGGCAACCTCGAGACACGGGTTGTCGCACCGCCCGACCGATTCACCAATTCAACCGACGATCGACTTCAGCAGCATCGCAATCCCACCGTCGCCATGCCCGCCTCGCAAATCCCGGTCGAAGAATCGAAGCCGACGGAGGACCCGCACAGCACGCATTTTACGACCTTCGACGAAGCGGCGCGGCGCCGTGCGACCTCGCTGACCACCCCGGACGACGGCCCGCCACTATGGCTGAGACTCGGTCCTGTGCTGCTCGCTGGTGCCCTGATTGCCGTTGCCGTCTGGTACTTCAGTCAGCCCGCTTCGGCCGAATCGCTCTACCGCAAGATCATGTCCGTTGCCCAACAGGACGAAACGGCAGCACTGGTCAATGTCGAGACGCAAATGGACCAGTACCTCGCGCGCTTTCCCGATGCACAACACTTCGACGAAGTCCAAACGCTGCGTAAGGAACTGGAACTATATCGGCTGCAACGACGCTATGAACGACAGGCTCAGGCGCGCGCCAATCGCGACGAGCTCGGACCGGTTCAACGGGTCTATATCGATGCAACTCGGCTGGCCCGTACCGATCCGCTGGCTGCTGCCGCTCAACTGAAAGCTATCCTGGACGTGTACGGCGGTGCCGAAGTCAGTGACGAAGACCAGCGGTGTCTGGCACTGACTCGTGAACAGCTCCAAGCACTGGAAACTGAAGGACATGAGCTGTTTGCCAACGAACTGAAAGCGATCCAACAGCGTTTGGACGTGGCCGAATCACTGGCCGCCGAGCACCCCGAGCGCGCGCGCGCGATCCGCGTCGGGATCGTCGCGCTCTACGGCCCCAAGTCCTGGGCCAAACCGGCCGTCGAGCGAGCCCGATCGGCACTCGGCACAACGCCTGAGTAGCGTTCGTCTCGCGACCAGCCGATAAGGTGCTGCGCGCAAGCAGCTAGCAGCCGAGGGCAGCAATGCCACAGGCAAGAAGGACATGGACAGTTCTGTTCTTTTTGCCCTTCATTTTCTTTGCCCTCCAAGGAGCACCACCAGACGCGACGTCCATGAGCGCCACGGGAGAGAAGGGCAAAGAAAATTACGGGCAAGAAACAGCGCTCGGTGGAACGTCTTCCGATCAGGTGGCCGTTTGCCATTCTTTGAGCTCATCGAGCGAAAGCTTGGGCGAAAAAGCGTCACGTCCTCCATGAACAGTTACCGGCTGTTGAACAGCCGGCGCCCCCTCATGCCCAATCGACAGAGGATATTCTGCAACAGCGGTTCGCCCAGGGAGGCCGGACTGGCTGGTGTTCCCAAACGGCGTCAAATCTGCAATTCAGCCAAATTGCCAGAGGTCACAAATTGTCAGACACCTAGTCCGGGACAAACTTGGTCAGATAAGTCGGGACCTTGCAGCGGTTGACCTGTTTTGCCTCGCAAATGCGTACACCGAATCCAACTCCAACGCGAATAAACGCAAAATGAACCAAACAAAGTGACTCCGTTCCATCGCAACCATTGCTTGACGATCAAGTAGCGGGAGCCACTACAAAGCCCCGCCGCGTATGTCGTCGAAGAACTCCTTCAGCACGCGGGCGCTCTTGCCCCAGTCGTACAATTGACCTTTGATAACGGTAGCGGCTTCGACAATGGAACCTTGCTCCTGTCGCTCAATGGTAACAAGCATTTCACCGGCGACGCTCCAGAGGTCCGAAGGGAGTTCCGCCTTGAGCAAACACCCGTCCTCACCTTGCTCGACATTATTGATCCGTCGTCCACGGCGGGCCAGTGAGCACATCGTGGCAACCAGCACTCTACCAGCAGGTACCGGCAGTAGCTCTCTGTGCATCTTGCCTGTTTTAACGCCAAGAGTCGCATAGATGGGCTGCGCAATCGCAGCAATCTTGGCCAACGACACGCCCACAAGCGGAGCAACTGCATGGTCACAAAGCTCCAGAAACTCATCCGCGGACATACGCGTCGTCGACTGCGAAGCATACCGCGCAATCAACTCGCGCACTTCCGGGACGCGAAGAAGCACCTCGTATCGAATCTCGCTACTCCAGTCCAGCGGCGGTGACTCCACAGCACTACTAGCAGTGATCACTTTCGTGCCGCAAGCAGAACAAAAGGCTCCGTGCGCCTTCGCACCACATTGATGACAATACATCTCTCGCTCCCTGAGACTCCGACCTTTTTCAACCCACTCAACCAGGTTCCGAGTGACTCGAGCCGCCAAGTCCAAGTGAGCCGGAATGACATCTGGCTAAACAACTCAGCACGCGGCCCTATCCCTTCTTCGGTTCGACTTTTCGTCATTTCACCACGGTCAACGCTGCAGCGAGATTATTGCAGGCGTGCAATACGGCAAGCCAGCGATCCTGCGATACATGACGGGCGAACAGTTTGTGCAGGGTTCGCGCCACCAGTTCCAGCACCGGCAAGGCGAAAAACCAAACAAGCGAGTAACTTATCGCGATACCCAGCAGATTGAGCGTACGATAAACCACGACGACCGGCGCGATGCGTCCAACTTCCACGAAACGTGTATCAAATGCGTGGTAGTTGAAAAGGGCTGGCACCAGCAGGATCAGACACGCGAGTCGAACCGATCTAAGTGCCGAGCTCCGATCGGAGCTCGGCGATCCTGAACATCCAAGCTCGGTCTTCGGTGATTCGTATGGGTTAGCTGGCATTCAACACCTCCCAACTCACTCCGGGGCGGACATCGCTCGGGTAACCAGTTCGTTGTCGAAGTAGTTAATTGACATACCGGCGTCAATGACTACGGCCTGCGCGTTGATCCCAGACGAGCGTGGGCTGAGCAAGAACGCGGCAACGTTGGCAACTTCTTGGGTCTGCAAGGCGCGTTTGCGCGGGATCACTTGCTCGGCATACAAGTAAGCATCGACATAGCCTGGAATGCCCGCAGACGCAGACGTCTTCAACAGCGACGCGGCCACTGCATTGAAACGAACGTCCGAAAAGCGACTGAACGATTTGGCCAGGAACGCCAGCGACGAGTTCAACGCCGCCTTGACCGGAGCCATGAACCCATAGTTCTCGCTCGCCATTCGCGTGGTCGAAATGGAAATCGTGACAACCGACGCGTCCTTCTCCAGCAGATCTTTGAACGCATCCGAAATGGCCAACAACGAGTAACAGGACACATCGATGGCACGCAAAAACTGCGATTTCGAAGTCTGATGAAACGGTTTCACCGCGCCCTCATAGTCAGCAAACGCAATCGAATGCACGAGGCCGTGGAAGGAATGGCCGCAACGAGCGATCGCGTCGCGCGCCGCCTCGATCTCCTCCTCCCGTTCGACATCGCACACGAACAACTCGCGGTCCTTAAGCAATTTACTCAGTTTCTCGCGTTGCTCGTCGTCGCGCACAACATAGACGACTCGCGCCCCTGCTTCTTCCAACACACGGCTAATCGCATAGGCGACACTCTTGCGATTGGCCACGCCAAAGATGAGAAACGATTTGTCCGCGAGTTGCAGAAAGTCGGCAGGAGCGCTCATGATATTTTTCTTCAATCGATGATCGTGTTATTGCGTCAGTGCACCATGGGTGCCCATCGTGAGAGGCCTAGCGTGTTGGGCCGTACGCGAGTCTCCTACGAAGAGGCATTTTTGGATTAGCGCGTATTCGTGTCCATTAGCGGTCTCCTACCCGAGGTGCGGTTCGCGCCCCACCTTCCATGAACGGCTGCAAACGCCCAACGTGGCTACTCACCGCGAGATTGCGCCGGCATGCCTTTGCGTTGGCGGGGGGCAAACCGGTCCCCATCACATCTTCGACAGTGTACAGGCAAACTCGAGCCGAGCAGCGACTTTGCCTTCGCAGCGCACGCGCGCGTCGAGGTAGAAGGCCTGCGAGACCTGATCGCGAAGCGTGACTTCGATCTCGATGGTCTCGCCCGGCCGAACCATCCGCCGGAATCGTACCTGGTCCATTCGCGTGGCGACCGGCACACCCGCCGCATCGTCCCCCAGGCGTTTCGCCAGCAAAATACCGCCTGCCTGCATCGCACATTCACACAAGATCACACCGGGCACCAAGGGGTAATTGGGGTAGTGACCTTGGAAGAAGAACTCGTCCTTGTGAAAGGTCTTGCGGCAGACGATCTGATCCGCGTCACACCGAACGATCTCGTCGACCAGCAGCATCGGCGCTCGATGGGGAATCGCGTCATGGATCGGATTCGTGTTCATTCTGTCTGTCTACTCGCGGGTGATTGACGGCGCGGTACCGGTATTGGCATCGGCGGCCTGAGTCAACATGGCATCAACATCATTGGCAACGATCACGCCATAGTTGATGGCGCCGAGCCAACCGGACATGATAATCCCGACGCTGCCGGCGTGGTAGAGTCCCCGAATCTGATCGGGAAGACCTCGGCTGATCCCCAACCCTTCAAATTTCGTCCCAAAACTGGAACCGCCAAGATGCTTGGTATAGTGCTCAAACGACTTCGGCGTCGCCGCCTCAATATAGTCGATTCGCTGGCGACAGTTCGGCACGTATTTTTCCAGCACGTTGAGTGTCGTTTCGACCAGTTCGGCTTTACTCGCCTCGTACTCGTCACGCGACAGGTTGTCCCAGTCCTCGTACCGCGCGTTCGTACTCGATACGATCAGATAGCGGGGCTCCTTTTGCGGTCGCGTGCGTGGGTAGTAGAACGAGAACGTGCGACTAGTGATGTCGCGACTTAACAGCAAGTCGGTCTCGAACTCGGGCGCCACCGAACTGAACAGCAAGTCCCCGGTCGATTCGTCAAGCTCTTCACCCGGGTTCAGCCCCATATAGACTTGCGTGCTCGAGTTATTCAATCGCACCTCGCGCGCCTGGTCGATGAACTGCTTGTCAAACTTTTCGGGCCCAACCAACCGCATCACCGTATCGACCAGATTGGCATTAGAGATCACGGCCGGCGCCTTGATCTCGCGTTGATTCACGCGAACGCCTTGAACCTTGCCATGTTGCACGAGGATCTTCTGGACATCGGACCGTATGGCCACGTCAACACCATTGCTGAGCAGTTCCTGGTGCATCAGTTCGACCAGCCGATCGGTCCCTCCCTCGAACGTAAACACCCCTTTCGACATAAAGTTCGAAAAGACAATTCCGTAAGTGATCGCGGGGTCTTCTAACGTCGAGCCATTGGCATAGGTAATGGGCTCCATCAACAACCGTACGACGTCGCCACGGCCAGGAAAGAACCTCTCGAACAGCTCCTTGTTCGTCATCGACTGATCATCGTAGAAGTTCATCGCCCGAACGGTGGTGAAGAAATCCTCGACCGTTTCGGCGGCGATGTCAAACCGCTCGACCAGCAGTCGCGTAAAGTCCTGGCGGTTGAATCGCGTGGTCAGCGAGAACATCGGGTTATCAAACCGGATGTTTTTTAGCTGGACGATGGAATCGGCGATCTTCTGAGACCAATACCGCCGGCAACTCTTGATCATGCCGTACGGAAAACCGTGCAGTGAGATGTCGAAAATGTGCCCGCCGGGACGCCGGAACCAGGTCGCCAATCCCCCCAGCTTGTAGTGTTGTTCCAGCAACAGCACATCATAACCAGCGCGGCCCAGCACGTTGGCCGTCGTCAAACCGGCCAAGCCACTGCCAATGACAATCACGTCATAGGCCTGCTTCACGTCTTTCAAGAAATTTTTTGGCATCGTTCTCGAACCCACTCCAAGCACAATTCAGAAACGCATCATTCGTCACTCAACAGGTATCGGTTAGCAACCATGATCCCACTGATGATCGTCCCGATGATCCCGATGTAACCTTGATCCGTTCCACAAATATACAGTTTGTCGTATTTGGTTCGCCCATCGAGACGTTTTTGCGGCGCGCCATAGACGGCACCGTTGTCGTGCCAAGTGTACCGTTGAATCGTCCGCGGCGTAAACATATCGGTTTCGACAATATGATGGCGAAACTCCGGCACGAATCGCATGGCACTATCGAGCGACTGGTCGAACAACCGCAGCTTGGCCAACCGATAATCCTCTTCGGGCAACTTCGACCAGCGGTCGAAATCGGCCATTAGCGTAATGCGCATCACCCCCTCACTCATCACATCCTCGTCGTAGAGGAAATTATTGGGCGAACAGATGACGCCGGAGCGAGGATCGCACAGTTCGCCATGCGGGCGTTGCCAATGAAACTGATCACTGTCGTTGTAGAAGACGATCGTCTGGTCGTGCCCCAATTGCTTAGGGAATCGATCGAGTATCGAAATGGTCTCGATAAAGGACATCTGCCCCGGTTTGGGCGCATCGTCCGTGGCCGTATCACCACTGAGACGCATCGTCTCGACGATTCCTGCGGACGAAACCACGTTGTGCGCTTGAACTTCCTCGCCATTGTCCAATACCACGCCAACCGCTCGGCCATCTTCGACCACGATCCGGGAGACACCCGAGCGCAACCGAAGCTCGCCGCCCAAGCCGCGAAACCGTTTGACCAGCTTGCGCAAGATTAAACGTACTCCGGCCGGTGGACGCGCAAAACCCTCGAGAAAGATGCTGCGGAACATGATACAGAACTGTCCAAAGTCCATGTCATGTTCACGTGCGTTGCCATACCACATGATCGGACAGAGAATCATCTCGCACAGCAACGGGTCGGTGATCGTTTCCGCCAGTATCTCGCGCGTCGAACGATAGTAGAGTTCGCCATCGAGATCATCGTAATCGATCAGCTTGGCGACCAGTTTGCGCAGATTGTCTTTTTGCTTCGGAAACTGCTCTGCCACTTCGGCCTCGAAGAATTCAAAGTCGTTCGTGAAACGAAGTCGCACATCGGGAAACGCGATGGACGAACCAATCTGCGGCGCCAAGGCGAAATCATCCCAGCGAAATCGAAGCTGACGCAGCAACCGCGCCAGCGGGCCGCGTTTAGCTCCTTTCGGCGTGAAGTTGGTCACCGCGTGCAGGCCAACATCGAAATCACGCCCTTGATGGCGGTAGAACGAGTTCAAACCACCGATCGTGGTATGACGTTCCAACACACAGACGCGTTTGCCAAAGTGGGCCAGCCGAATGCCGGCCGACAGCCCTGAAAGCCCAGCGCCAATAATGATCGTGTCATACATGGCATCCTCGGGCCAAGCGGGCAGGAAGCATCAGGTTCGGTTCCAGAATTCGGGAACGCGGATTACGAGCGTTTTCTCTCAGTACACTCGATCCAACACGCTCGCCGTCCGATCTGCCGACCGAGCGTCACGCTTTTTCCATATCTTTCATGATCGGTTCGAGATAACTGACCGTGCTGGCCATGCTGGCCAACGCCTCATATTCCTCTTCCGGGATCTGCACGCGATACCGCTTGCGCAATTCCATCACGATATCCAGAAAATCCATGCTGTCTAATTCCAGCTGATCGCGGAATGGAACTTCGTCTTTCACATCGCTCAGATCTTCATCCGGTGCAATATCCGAAAGAATGTCAATAATCTCTTCTCGAATCTCGACAGGCGTCATACCGTGTCTACTCCTCAAACTCAAATTAGTCGATTTGCTCTCAATCGAATTTCTTAATAATGACGGCGGAATTGATCCCGAGCATACCGAACGAATTGTTCAGAATGATCTGCTGATTCTTCAGCTCGCGAGGCTCATTCAGGACCAGTCCCTTTAGCTCACATTCCGGATCCAACTCGTCCACATTGATGGTAGCATGACAGACGCCATCTTCAAATCCGACCAGGTTGCCGGCCAATTCCAAAGCGCCCGCCGCACCCATGCAGTGCCCGATAAAGCTTTTCGTATTATTGAGCAACGTTTTGTCCGAATCTCCAAACACGCGCCGCAGCGCGATGCACTCCTGCCGGTCGCCACTGACCGTCCCGGTGGCATGCGTGCTGACCACATCCACCTGCTCGGCGCTGATCCCAGCGCGCCTTAGCGCAAGATGAATACACTCTTCCTGCCGCTCCGCGTTCGGCAGCACAAAATCGGTCGCGTCCGTATTGAGGGAATGGCCGATGATTTCGCCAATGATCCTCGCGCCCCGCTTTCGTGCATCCGAAAGCCGCTCGAGCACATAAACGCACCCCCCCTCCGCGACCACGATGCCGTTGCGATTCAAGTCAAACGGTCGCGAGGCTTTGATCGGATCCTCGTGCTCGGCCAACGCACCTTGGCTGCGAAAACTGGCAAAGATCCCAAACGTGTGAATACTCTCCGATACCCCTCCGGCCAGCGCATAGTCACATTCGTCCAAACGCAACATCTGCATGCCTTGGATCAGCCCAGCGTTACCCGCCGCACAAGCTGCTCCAATCGTGTAGTGTGGTCCAGTTATGCCAAGATTCAAGGCCACTTCGCCCGCCGGGCTGTTGGCAACGGTCCGGGGATTGTGATGATGCGACCAGAAGCTCGTATCGTAATCGTACCTCTTAAGCTCGAAAATCTCGTTTTCCGTCTCGACGTTACCGTGCTCGGTTACCCCCAGAAACACGCCGACTCGCGCCGGATTGATGCTCTTCCAATCGAGTCCCGAGTCGACAATCGCCTCGTTGGCCGAATAGACTCCCACGCTGCCGGCACGGGTGCCGCGGCGTAAGTCCTTGCGGGACTGGTATTTCGTCGCCTCGAAATCGCAAATCCCTGCCAACGTCTTGCCCACATAGCGGATCTCGTACGGCTGCACGCCGCTGCGTCCCGCGAGCAAACTCTCACGAAACTCAGCCAACGTATTGCCGTTGGGCGAGGTTAGACCGATCCCCGTGATTACGACGCGCTGGTCGTCTGGGAGATCTTGATGCACTTTCGACGCCGTCATCTGCACAAACCTTGTTCACGTAAAACCACTGAGGCTAACGATTTCCAGTTGAATTGGCAAGCGGCAGTCGAGCACCGGAAACCGGGTGAATTACTTGTTTCCCCTGCCCTGGTGGTGCTTTCGCATACTCGACGCAGTGTGGAACGCCGCTCCGCGGCGTTTAATGACGTAGTGTGGAACGCCGCTCCGCGGCGTCTGAAGATATCCCACTCTATTGCCGCCAAGCGTTCAAAAGCGGCAAGCGACGGCACGGAGTGCCGTACCACTCTCACTCGGGAAAGATTCCCGAGCCACATGAGGCCAACCGCTGCATGCCCTCGAGAGTGGAAACGGGCGGATCGTAACCAAAGTCACCGCGCGCGCGACCAATATCAAAATAATGGGAAGTTCCCAGCTGAGCGGCCAAGAAACGGGTCATCGGTGGCTCGCCGGGAATCCGCAGCACCCGATACACCGATTCCATGGCCGATCCCAACCGCCACGCTGCCTTAAGTGAGATTTTCTTTTGCAACGGCTCGATTTCGGCCAGGGCCAAGAGGTCGTTGATCCACTGCCAGCAATTCACCGGCTCACCCTGACTGATAAAGTAAGCTTGACCGCACACGGGTGAACCCTCTGCGAGACACTCAGCCGCCTGCAGATGTGCCAACGCGGCATTCTCGATGTACACCATGTCGATCAAGTTGGTACCATCGCCAATCTGCCGCAAACGTCCCCGGCGAGCTCGGTCGATCAGACGGGGCACCAAGTGTGGATCCCTCGGCCCCCAGATCAAATGCGGCCGCAGCGCGCACGAAAGCAGATCCTCACGACCGTTTGCGCCAAGTACCGCCTGTTCGGCCAGTGCCTTGGAATGCGGGTAGTGGCACAACCACTCGCGGGGGTACGGCACCGTTTCGTCCACGCCGCTCTGGTCGCTTCCATCAAACGTCACGCTGGGGCTACTGCTGAACACTAGCTTTCGCACTCCATGTGCCCGGCAGCCCGCCAGCACATTCTCCGTGCCAAGGGTATTGATCGAATGGTAATACTCCCAAGGCCCCCAGATCCCCGCCACGGCGGCCGTGTGAAAGACGACGTCGATCCCTTGCAGCGCATCACGCACACGATCCGCGTCGCGCACGTCAGCTCGAACCGACTCGACCCCCAACTGTTCGAGCTCGGGATACTCGCCTCGGGCCAATCCACGGACGGTCACGCCACGAGCGACCAATTGGCGCACAATCTCGAACCCCAAGAAGCCGCCGGCTCCGGTCACTAATGCTTTCAATCGTCGGCTCCGCTAATGGTCCGTGGCCAAATTTATATCATCAGGCTTTCGCCCTTCACAATGCGTGACTCGCCCAACTGACAGCACTAGGCGTGTGGAACAACAGCCCGTTGGCTCACGCGTCCGCTGCGTCCTCAGCAGCGGGCCCCTTGTCCGGTTCTGCTTTATCGCGACGGTCGAACCCTTTGATCATACTGGCCGGGATTTGAAACCGAAAGAACTCGGCCAGATCCACTGCCGCACCAGGCAACGTCAAGTGAAAATACTTGATGGCCGTTCGATCTACGTCATCGGGGATCATGAAGACAACCGTGTCCTGGACCGATTGTTGCGGGTCGATCTGATCGGCAAGCCGTTGCCCTTCGATTTGGCTGACGTCGTCAAATTTCAGCAGCGCATAGTCGCGTCCCTGGTCGTCGGTCAATCGGGCGATCAATTCAGCACCATCGTCGGCCACAAAAGCGTGGCCATACCAGTTCTGAAAAACACGGGCACGCTGCCCTTCATTGAGTGCCGAGACCGTAATCCCTAACAAGTTGTCGTCTTCGGTCGTAAACACTTCGTTCTTCAAGTCTCTGGCGCGCAGCGCGCCAAAAACAACGCGTTCCACTTTCAATTTCATTGGGCCCATACGTTGCGAGAATTTCGCCGCGTTCGTCCAGCGATAGAGGACCTGGTCCTGAGCGTCACTTGACGTGGGTTCGGTCGACGCCGACCCATTATCGGCCTGCGGCAGTGCCCGCACGATATAGAACGTGGCGGCGACCAATACCGTCAAGATGACGCCGAAAGCCAGCATGGCAACGAATGTCCAAATCACTCCGCGCGGTTCCCCAATATCCAGCTCCTCGCCCGAATACTCGCCCGAATCCGATTCGAGTGCCGGCGCGACCGACGGCATTGGCGTTACCGCATCAGGGTCGTCGTGCTCCGGAGCAACCTCCAAGTCGTGGGAACGCCATGATCGAGTCTGCTTGACGCCGCTGTCACCGACCGCGCTATCCGAATCGGCGGACGCCGCACTGGCCGAGGTGGAGACCGGTTCCTGGGGAACATCGGCCGGCGCCACGGGGTCGCCCACGACAAACGAATCGGTCATCGCCGTCGGCGCCACTTGATCGTCGTCCGCGATAGGCGCATGAAACGCGGTACGACAGATGTCACACTGCAAAAGTTGGCCGACCGCCACGGCAACCACTTTGCCGTTGCCGCAGCCGGGACAGCGCACGATCACGTCACGCTCAGCCATCCTCTTCGTTCCTCCCAAACCTTGCCCGTCCCGCCTGCATCGCGCGTAGCTCACCAGTCTTATTCACCCATGGGACAGGCCCATGGGAGTCTTTCCAAAGCGACACTGCTGCAATCCGGCTAAACGGTTACTTGGTTCTATTATCACCTATCTTTATCATAACCCCAATCCCGATATATCGGCCAACGCCCGCCCGCCTACTGGAACCTGATGAAAGTCAGTTTGTCGACTTTGCGGCACATGCTTGGTGTGCCAGCGCTCGCCTGTTAAAGTCACGCGCCGCAGCGAGTCAGAAAGGCGAGCTCGACACACCCTACACACTGCCCAACTCGTGCGTGGCCCAGTCGGCCAATTGTTCGCGAAAGATCTTGGCGTTGTGCCGAATATCGACCGGCAACGCCGGATGTAACAGGAATTGTTCAATCGCACGGGTATGCTTGTGCTGCTCGGCGATTTCACGCAGTTCAGAAACCAGTTTCTCTTTAGCTACGGCCGTGTCGACACGTTGATCTGGCCAAGTCTCGACGATCAACACCGGTTGCTGGTCGCCTGGTTGCCCAACTCCTACTAACGCCGATCGATAGACGGCCGGATGCTCGTTGAACACCGCCTCGCACATGATCGTGAACATGGTACCGTCGCCTGTGCGTACGCGATGAGCCTTGCGGCCGCAGAACCAGAAGCGATCAGCCGGATCGAGATAACCAACGTCTCCCATTCGATGCCAGAACCCATTGGCGTCGCGAATCTTGTGCTGGGCATTGGCCTCCGTTCGGGTCACATACTCGGTCGTGACGACTGGACCACGCACGATCAACTCGCCAATCTCTCCGGTCGGCAACTCGACCACATCCTCGATCTGGCTGATCGGATCGTCACTGATCTCGATCACTTTCCATTGAATCTCTGAGAAACGTTTTCCGACGCAGGTTCCTCGTCCAAGCCGCGTTTGAGCAGCCGTCTCGGCCAACACTTCACTGGCCGCGATCGACGCGACCGGCAGGGCTTCCGTGGCGCCGTAGGGCGTGAAGACATCCCCCTCGTCAGCGATGGCATCCTTCATACGGCGCAGCACGTGTGGCGGAACGGGCGCGCCGGCCGAGAGCACGCGCCGCAACGAAGGCAAGCGCCGTTGCTGCTTTTCGCAATATTGGCCGACGACATTCCAGAGGGCCGGCGAGCCGAATGCCTGCGTCACACTCCAATCATCCACCGCTTCGATGATCTTTTCCGGATCGACTTGAGCGGGACGAGTCGGATCCATATCGGGAATCACCGTAGAGACGCCCATGGCGCAGTTGAAGAGTGCGAAGAGGGGAAAACCGGGCAAGTCGACTTCGCCCTCGGCGATTCCATACCGCTGTTGGATCTGACGTGCCTGGTGCGTAAAGTTGCCGTGTCGATACAAGACACCTTTCGGCGGGCCGGTGCTGCCGGTAGTGAAGATGATGGCAGCTTGGTCGTCGGCGCCAGCGGTCGCCATCTCACGCCCAGACGCCGTGCGTCGGCGCAGTTGCTGCAACGTCGGACCACGCCAAAACCAACGTCGGCCAACAGTGACATTGAGCTTTGCCGCTGGAAATCGATGCCGCAACAGACAACGCAGCGCCTGCGCCACACTGATAGCCACAAACCCTTGGGGTTGTGACTCGGCCAGACAGCGAATCATGCCACGCCTTCCCATCCCGGGATCGATCAGCACGACGACGATGCCCGCCTTGAACATGGCAAACACCAACGAAATGAAATCGATTCCGGGACGCACCATCAGCGCCATCCGCATCCCCGGCTCGGCTCCCATCGCCAACAATCCGTCCGCGATCAGCGAACTATCCTCGTCCAATTCGCGAAAGGTCACTTGGCGATACTCGCGTTTCCCATGACGGTCTCGCCCGGCCGGTTCCGCGATCGCCATCCCGTTCGCCTGCCGCTCGGCAGTGCGATGAAGCAATTGGGCAACGTTCTGATGATTGGGGTTTTCGCTATGGGATTCGGACGCATCGCTAACGGTCATGGGCGTAGGCCGGTCGTTCGACGAAGGGAGTATGAAGAAAAGCAGGTAATACTTTAGCGGATTGAAGTAGTGTCGCTTTCAAGAGACTCCCGTGGGCTTGTCCCATGGGTGAAAGCGCCTGGTGAGCTACCGCGATGCCACGGGTAGCCTACCAATCCTCTTCACCCACCGCACAAGGCGGTGGGGGTCGACCAATGGAAAAGGAACTCGAGTGCACGTCCCAATTCAGATGGCTAAACAGTTGCAAAAGCCGAAGCGTATCAGGTCGCTTCCGCATAAACAAGCTCACCGTCAACTAGCGACTTTTTGGGCGACCGGCAGTTGAGGGTATACCAGGCTTAAGAAGTCCTCTGCCGACTCGCATTCTGTCGGTTTGTTCGAAACCGTGTTCGAAACCGTGGTAGTAACGTGACGAAAAAGAGGGCAAAAGAACATGAAGGGCAGGAAGAGCGCGGGCAGCGAATATCGTCTGTGAATATCTTCTCTGGCCAGCCGTTTTCTCTGCTTGGGATTCCATCCCAGCACCAGGGTGGCTAACATCTCGTGCCAGCTTACACTGCAATAGAAAGCTCGCAACAGATGGTCACATGCTTGCATTCGGGTTCGATTCCCGCGCCACGACATCGGTACAAATGGCTCGCTGCTGCCGCTGCGGAGCCGCTTTGTTCAAGGGCAAAGAAGATTACGGGCAAAGAAAAGCGTTTAGTGGATTACGTTGCGACAAGGCAACGGCCAGCCCGTGAGCTGACGCTGTGGAATTCGTGGATCCCGCCAAAGGTCGTTGCACGATTGCGCAAGTCCCTGCCAGAATGCAAGATCGTCGCGGTGGATGACTGAACAGCCGCTTTGGACGTCGCGTCAACTTGGGTTACTGAGATCGTCGAGCTACTTCCGCAGACCGACTTGTCGGTCAACCTGCTCCAGCACTACGCGGGCCACATCCACATGCAGCGTCCGAGCCAATGCTTTCCACCCAGGCACGGCGTTCACTTCGAGCACATACAGTTCGCCATTGAGCCCCGGCAGCAGGTCGACACCTGCCAACGGACAACTGACGGCGTGGGCCGCGGTGAGTGCCAGGTCGCGAAGGGAATCGGTTACTTCGAGTGGCTCCGTGACCGCTCCGCGGCTGACGTTGGTGCGCCAGTCCGTCGCGTTGCAACGGCGCATACCCAGCACCGCTTCGCCAGTGACGAGCAACCGGTAATCGCAACCTTGATGAGGGATATATTGCTGCAAGTAGATAACCGCACCCAGTTGTTCGAGCATCTTGAAAGCGCGCTGCGCCAACGCAGGGTCGTCGATGCGAGTGATCCCACGCCCTTCGCCGCCGAAAACCGGCTTGACCACGACATCGCTACCGAGCAGCGTGAACGCTTCCATTGCTTGCTGCCACGATTGGCACGTCAGAGTCGGAGGCACGCGCAGGCCATATTCGGCGAGACGTGCCAGGGTCAGGTACTTGTCGATCGCGATCTCGAGCGATCGCGCCGGGTTGATGACACAGGTGCCCAGTCGTTCGATTTGGGCCAACGCATTCATGCGGAACACGACCTGCTCCAGGGAGCCGGGTGGCATGGTTCGGACGAGCACCGCGTCATAGCTGCTCAAGTCGTGCTCATCCGTGCCGACAGACGCTGTGCGCACGTCTCCCACGGCCGCCTGCAAATCCTGAAAGGCAATGCAATCGAGTTGATAACGTCCCTCGGCGGCCCGGCACAGATCGCGCCAATACCAGCTATCCGGTGTCGTCAGCACGGCGATACGCGTGGCGCTGCTCATTCGCTTCGGAATCCCTGCTCTGTTCGAGTCCGTTGCTCACGAACCGGTGAATGAGAGTTGCAGCACTTCCGGATTGGACGTGCCAAACCGATGCCAGCGGCCCGACTGCATATTGACGAAATGGATTTCGCTGGGGCTGAACAGCAGAGGGTCAATACGATAAAAGTCGCGATCGTAGTGCTCGAACACTTCGGCGAACGGCCGACCGTAATCGGGAGATGCGGAACTGGGCACACGCGGCCCGATTTCACGGATCGACTGGTCATCGCCACGAACCCATAGTGTAACCAACCCGCCGTAGAGCACGGCGTCATTGGTACGGCCAATACCGACCAGATCATCGCCCGCCACCGGTGGCAGTGGCGCGGCACCGGTACCAGCAACCACGCGATTCAGGTCGAACCCTAACTCGAGTAGTTTGTGCAACGCCGTTTCGAGCGTGCGGGCAACGATTTGCACTGTCCCAGCCAGGCTGGCCGTGCGTGCAACGAGCAACGTCACCTGGTCAGGTTCGACCTGGCATTGCCGAGCAATGTCGCGGCAAACGGAATCGGGCGGCAGCTTCGCACTCTCCAGCACGCCGACAACCGACGTCGGTTGCTCCTGACACCCGATCTTGTCGAAGACCGGTTCCCGACCCCGTGCCGCGCGCATCGGCCCTGATCCCATTGCAAAATAGTCGTCATAACTGAGTGGCCAACCGGCATATTGTGACGCCATACACGCGGCAACCGGTTGGTCCGTGGTCACACGCACCCAAGGCCCTCGCCAAAGGGCGGTGTCACCCGCCTCCAAACGGACCTTGCCAAGCCCGGCAAGGCAAATTTTCGCCATTAACAACCCAGCTTCCGTTCCCCCGTCGACATGCACTCCACAATCAATGACGTCGCAGCCACAATCGAGTTTCGCCCGCGCCACATTCAGACAGCCCGTATCGAGACCGCCCGTTTGCACGTCCAGCTGACGCACCAGAGCGACCGCATTTTCGTTCAGATTCACGATCCGTTTCCCAAAGTTCAGTTTCTGTTGCACACCCCAAGCGGTGGGGCCGGCAGCGTCGGCCCGAGGTGGTACCCTCTGCGCAGGAAGATACTCACCTCCTACACCTCGGAAAAGCCCCATTGGTACGACAATTCCGCCTTGCCGAGCATAGGAAAGGACGGCTCGCATTGCAAATCGGGAGCAAGAACACCACAAAGTCGACCGGAGTGAAAGCCGGCCGCAATTCCCGGCCGTTTGCCTCGGGGCTCAGTCCTGGGGGGTGGAAACCATCATCCCCGAGCGCCGCAAAACTGCGGATGGCCCTTTGACGAAACTGCGGCGAGCGCTTACAACATGAGGACTGTGGAGCGACCGCTCTACTGCCTTCAAGTGGCCCTCGCGAGGGGGAACCGTGAACCGGGTCAGGCCGTAACAGGAGCAGCCCTAAACGGGGTACCCTTGTGCGAGGGCCTCTTGAGGGCAGTCGGTGCGGGCCATTCTCTCTCTTCGATCGCATCTGTTCGTCCGTATAGTGCCGATTTGTATAGTGTCGATTCGTATCGTGCCGATGCGCACGACACCGATTGGCAGTATGCCATTTCAGCAGCTGACTGGGGCTCTGCGACCATGCCAAACGACGATTCTTCCTCTGAGGCCCCCGCAACGTCCCCTGACAGTGCAACATCGTCGGGCTCTTCTTACGTCGTGGTGGCGCGCCGTTACCGGCCCCTCTCGTTCGACGACCTGGTGGGTCAGCAGCAAATGGCCCAGGCCCTGATCAATGCGATCAACACGAATCGCGTCGGGCACGCCTACCTGTTCACCGGTGCTCGGGGGGTTGGCAAAACGTCCACGGCGCGCATCTTCGCCAAAGCTTTGAATGCCCCCAACGGTCCGACTCCCAATCCGGACAACGACAATGACATTTGCCGTGCGATCGACGCGGGCGAGGATGTTGATGTAATCGAGATTGACGGTGCCAGCAACCGCGGCATCGACGAGATCCGCCAACTGCGTTCCAACGCCAATGTGCGTCCGAGTCGCGCGCGTTACAAGATCTACATCATTGATGAAGTGCACATGCTGACCACGGCCGCCTTCAACGCGCTGCTCAAGACGTTGGAAGAGCCTCCGGCGCACGTCAAGTTTATTTTCTGCACGACTGATCCGCAGAAAATCCCGATCACGGTTCTGTCGCGCTGCCAACGTTACGACTTCGCCCCAGTCGACGTGCCATCGATTGTCGGCCGGTTGGAGTTCATTGTCACAAACGAAGGACGCCAAGCCGATCCTGAGGCATTACAACTGTTAGCGCGACGCGCGGAAGGTTCCATGCGCGATAGCCAGTCGTTGCTGGAACAATTGATGGCTTACTGCAGCGGTCCCATCACTCTGGAAGATGTACACCAGATGCTCGGCACCGCTGCGGCCGGACGTTTGGCCGCAGTGACAGACCACATGATCAATCGCGATGCTGCCGGAGCGCTCGGCGCACTGGACGACGCGGTCGCCGATGGCGTCGACTGTGGCCAGTTGGCTGAGCAATTGCTCGGCTACATGCGTGACATGATGGTCGCCTCGTTAGGGTGCCCCGCCGAAATGATGCGGTTGGCAGCTACCGGCGATCACGCTGATCTCGCCAAAACCGGCAAGCAGTTCGGTCTGGAGACGACGTTGGCGACGTTTGAAATCCTGGACCAGGCAGTCACCCGCATGCGTCAAAGCACTCAGCCACGCACGTTGTTGGAAATCGCGATCGTCCGCGTTTGTAACCTGGAGAACTTGGACCAATTGGCGACGCTGATAGCTCAGGTTCGAGACGGCACAAGTCCTGCGCCGCGCGCACCACAGGCGACCACGACGTCGCCCCCAGCGGGGCTGCCTTCAGGCACCGCGGAAAAAAAAAAGCCGTCGGCCGTAACGCGTCCGGCAGCGACCTCCGAACCTAACAGTGCCACGGAGGTAAACACGCACACCGCAGCACCCCACCCCACTGGGGCGAAAACTACTGCAGCTCCTACTACTACGCCGACTCCTTCGACGGGCCTCCCTGCGGCCGAGCCCGCTATTGCCAGTTCGGAAGCCCTTACGGCGGGTTCCAACACGGATGTCGGCGCTGCCACGGTGTCGGCTTCCAGCGCCCAGCAGGAACTGACCGACCGAACGGCTGACTCGCTTTGGAAGCAAGCACTTGACCAGATTGGAGATATGACCTCCGACTTTGCTTCCTATTACGACCACGTCGTCATTTCCTCGCCAGATTCCCTGGTTGTGCACTTCCGCGAAGCGTATACTCTGCAAAAGGAGTCCTGCGAACAGCCGGAGCGAAAAGCACAGCTGGAAAAGAAGATCAGCCAGATGGTTGGCCGGCGAATTCGGATCGATCTGGCGGTGATACCTGAACCGGAACGCAAGCAGAATGCGCCAGCAGCTCCTTCAATGTTTCAGTTGATGCGGGAAAAGGAAAACCATCCCTTTGTGCGTCAGGCGGTCGACCTGTTTGATGCGGAAGTGATCAAGGTCGACGTGCCGCGACCACGACGCGCCGATTCGTAACATGGTGTCGTAACATGGTGTCGTAACATGGTGTCGTAACATGGTGTCGTAACATGGTGTCGTAGCATGGTGTCGTAGCATGGCGGAAAACGCGGCAATCGATTCGTCCGGCCGGACCGGCTTTGGCCTGAGGCAGAGATGAAGCGGGAGAACCTGCCAGGGCAACTTGAGCGGGACAATTCGAGCGGGACAATTCGAGCGGGACAACAAGGATCGAGCGAGACAACAAGGAAAACTGAATTCATGATCAAAGATATTGGCAACATCGCGTCGCTAATGAAAAACGCCCAACAGATGGGCGGCAAGATACAGCAGATCAACGACCAGCTCAAGAGCGCTCGGGTCACCGGCGCGGCGGGTGGTGGCATGGTTACGATTGAGGCTAACGGGCTGGGTGAAGTCGTGCGTGTCAAGATTGACCCGACGTTGCTGGCGGATGGCGACGTCGAGATGTTGGAGGAGTTGCTTCCTGGAGCGATGAACCAGGTCAGAGTCAAGGCACAACAAATGCATCAAGAGGCGATGCAATCGCTGGCCGGTGGGCTTGATTTACCCGGACTCAATGAAGCGATCGATCAATTGTCGAGTGGCTCGAAGTGACTGGGTCCCACGGGGCGATAGCTGGCCCGCATATGCATTTCCGAAACGCATTTCCGAAACGATGGCGCATGGCGCCGACTGCGGACTAACTTTCATCCGGCACGCGGCGTTCGAGGCCGAGCCGATCCTTCCCATCTAGCAGGTTTTACGATGCCGCAACTAACGGAGTCAGTTGCGAATCTGATTGATCAGTTGGCACGCTTGCCAGGTATTGGCAAGAAGTCGGCAGAGCGGCTGGCATATCATTTGTTGCGGGTCAACGAAGCGGAGGCGCTGGCATTGGCTGACGCCATCCGGCATGTACGCCAGAACGTCCGTTACTGCAGCGTCTGCTTCAATCTTGCTGAGTCCGAGTTATGCGGCGTTTGTCAAGATGTCAAGCGCGACCAAACACTATTGTGCGTGGTCGAACAACCGCGTGACCTGATGTCATTGGAGGCGTCGGGGACATACCGCGGACGGTACCATGTACTGCTGGGTCGAATCGCTCCATTGGATGGAGTAGGTCCTGACCAACTGACTCTCGACGCGCTGGTCGAACGGGTTCGCACCGGCACATTCAAAGAGATCATCATGGCAACCAACCCAACCGTGGAGGGTGATGGTACGGCTTTGCACGTTTCCAATTTATTGGCGGATTTTCCGGTGGAGATGACCCGCTTGGCGCGCGGCATCACGACCGGCAGTATCCTCGAGTTTACCAACAAGGAGATTCTGGCTGACGCCCTGAATGGACGACAGAAGTTTTAGCGTGCCGCGCAGAGCCCACCATACCGGCTAGAATCTTTCGCTATTGCCGCAACCTTCGGGTTGGTTTATTACACGTTCTTCGAATGCCGGCGCGTTGCCCCGCTTTCTCAGACGGCAACGCGGTCTAGAATTGAGTATCGAGTCGTCGCGCAACCGGCCGTCGGTTGCTCCGTCGCAACAGGTCTTTGGGGGGGATACCAAGCCATAATTCGGTCGTAAGCCGCACAATCGGCCCGACGAACCGGCAGCAAAACCACGCTTAACGTGCCCAAGCGAGTGCGGCAGCCGGTCAGGATCACAATTGCAAATGGATTGCCAACGAGGCCGTCAACGGTGGCGAACGAAGTGCTCCGCCGACGGTCAACTGCGTTTCGATGGAAAGCTGAATTCGTCATGAGACTATCGCTAGGACTCAATACTCGGCAGGTCCAGGTCCAGAAGCTGGCGCCGCGAATGATCCAGTCGATGGAGATTCTGCAACTGCCGATCATGGCGCTTCAGGAACGAATCGAGCAGGAGCTGAACGACAACCCGCTGCTGGATGTCCAGGAACAAGACCCCGCGCTGCCGGAAGAACCGGAAGAACGGGACAACCCGGATGCACCGGCCGAGACGGAACGCGAGTTGGTCGTTGACGAATCGAAGGACAACGTCGAGGATTTCGAGCGTCTATTGAACTTGGACAAAGAAGTCCCTGATCATTTTGACGATGGCCCGCGACGCAGCTTATCGAGAATCGAAGAGGAAGCGGATCGCAAGCACGACGCGATGGCCAATGTGGCATCACGCCCCGAGTCATTGAATGACTATCTAATGCACCAGATCGGCGAGTTGGAACTCGAGCCGGCACTCGAGCAGATGGCCGAGCGGATTATCTCGGCACTCGACGCACGCGACGGTGGCTATTTGAAGACCAGCCTCGAAGACCTGCTACCGCCAGATGCCGGTCCCGAACAACTTGAATTGGCGCGCACGGCTCTGAAAATCGTCCAGAACCTTGACCCACCCGGCATTGCCGCACGCGACCTGCGCGAATGCCTGCTGCTGCAACTCACACCAGACACACCCTACTACGATGAACTCAAGACGCTCATTTCAGGGCACCTTGAAGACCTGCGCGACAACCGGTTGCCGCAAATCGAACGCAAGACCGGCTACTCGATCGAGCGAATCCAAGAGGCGTGGAAACAGCTGCGCAAACTGAACCCGAAACCGGGCAGCGTGTTCGCCGAATCGGTGGTACCGACCGTCACGCCCGATGTCATGCTCGAACAAGATGACGACGGCACGTACCGCGTCGTATTGGAAGATGCCCGTACACCGAGACTGTTCATCAGCGACTACTATCGTCGCCGTTTGATCAGCGGCCAGGCGACGGCCGAAGAAAAAGAATTCATCAAACGCAAGCTTAATTCCGCACAGTGGTTGATCGATTCGATCGAACAGCGCCGCGGAACGCTCACCAAAGTGGCGCAGGCCATTGTCGATCATCAGAAACGATTCCTCGACGACGGGCCCGAGTGTATCGTACCGCTCAAGATGCAGCAGATCGCCGACACGGTAAAAGTCCACGTCACCACCGTCAGTCGGGCCGTGGATGACAAATGGATCCAAACGCCGCGCGGCATGTTCCCTCTGAAAAGGTTCTTCGTCGGCGGTACGCAGGGTGATGACGGCGACAACGTCGCGTGGGATCGCGTTCGCTTGAAGCTCCAAGAACTGGTCGACAAGGAAGACAAGAGCCATCCCTATAGCGACGATGACCTGGTCCGCGAACTCAAGAAAGAGGGCATGAATGTGGCGCGCCGCACGGTCACGAAGTATCGCCAAAAAATGAAGATCCCCAGCTCGCGCCAGCGTCGCGATTGGACCAAAAAGTAGCTTGGCGCAAAAGCGGCTTGATATTCGACCACGGATCTATTCATCCCGGTTTCCTGTTCATCCCGTTTTCACTGTGCCAACGCGACGCTGATGCAGTCGGAACGAAACGCCTCCCGCCCCCAAATCTCTACGGGGCCGCGTACCACAAACTGGCCCCAAGTCACAACAGGGCTCGAATCACCCGATTCTTCCCAGACCGAAGTGAGCTCTCTTGCTGGGGCGAGCATTCGGTCTGATCGGCCAGCAGTCTGCAAGCTGTCTATGACATCTGCTTGAATTCCACCGCACTCTGGCGACCACGTCACAGCTGCCCATGCGGAACCAATCGGCCCATTTTCAAACGCGGTCGACCTGCGAACCGGGAACACACATGCTAGCAACCCCGGACTCCCCGGTTTGGACATTCTTGCTGATTCGTATAGTCTATACCCTCATTAAGCGTTGAACGACTTGGTTTCAACAACCTGGTTTCTTGGGCGGTTGGTCATCAACCGATGTGCTTGCCGCGCAGCGCCACATGCCTCCGTGTTGTGGAAAACGACCTCGCGTCGCTCAGGCCATCGCCACAAACCGGTATGGATTGTTAGTGGCAGCGACTCTGTGACGCGTAGGTTCCTGAACTTACTCACCGGATACCCAATACAATGCGATGTCCTTTCTGTCGACAAGACAATGACCGCGTGGCCGATTCACGGTCGGTGGAAGAGGGGTTTTCCATCCGACGCCGACGTCATTGCTTGAACTGCGGACGACGCTACACGACCTATGAGCGTCCTGAGGAAATGGCGGTCAAGGTCGTCAAGAAAGATGGCTGCCGCGAGCCGTTCAAACGCGAGAAAATCCGCCAAGGGCTGGCGCGCGCCTGCTGGAAACGCCCGATCAGCGACGAACAGATTGACCAAGTAGTCTCCGACATCGAAAGCGACGTCTATGCCGATTTTGAATCGGAGATCGACTCGCGTGTGCTGGGGAATCTGGTCATGGAACACTTGCGGCAACTCGACCAGGTCGCGTTCGTCCGTTTTGCCAGCGTCTATCGCGAGTTCAAGGACGTAAACGACTTCGTCCACGAACTGCGTCCCATCCTCAAGGACCGAGAAGGCCGCTCTTGAGAAGCGTTGCCGAAGAACGACGTCTACGTTCGAGGACAATAGCGACATTCCGTTGCCCACAACCGGGGCGTCGCTCCCAAAAACCGCAAAACGGTGACGCTCCCCCTGATTGACGCACGGGGTCGCGCAGACCGATACTGGTAGTCTAGCCGGTGTGCTGTCAACGTTGCGTGGATTCCATGCACGTTTTTGACGGCACCTCGAATCCCTGCCGAGCCGTTGCGGACACTTGATGCAACGCGGCGCGTTAACAGGGATGACCAAAAACACACAAAGGGCATCGTGCCATCCCCAGGGCACATGAAGATGAGCAATCCCCAACACACCGCGCCAGGTGGGGACCGGCGTTTTCCTTCCGTCGTCAAACAAAGGAGCTGGCCATGAAAAAAAGAGTGGCGAACCGTCGAGAGTTTCTGGGAACAGTTGGTGCCGCCGGTGCCGCGTCGATCCTCGCGGGATCGGCCGTCGCGTCTGCCGCTGATCCAAGCAAGCTGGCAATCGACGGCGGCCAGCCGATCCGCAAACAACCACTTCATTCCCGTCCCTACGGTCCCCAGTTTTACGACGACGTCGAAAAGCAGGAGCTGATCGACGTGCTCGATTCGAAATACCCGTTTCGATGGTGGGGCAGCGATTCCAAGGTGCTGCAGTTCGAACAGGCGTACGCGAAGCACCTTGGTGTTAAACATGCGTTGGCCGTTACGTCAGGCACCACCGCGTTGTACACCGCGATGGCGGCGTTGGAAATCGGACCTGGCGACGAAGTGATTCTGCCGGCATGGACTTGGTATGCCGATTACGACGCTATCGTACTTTCCGGCGCGTTGCCCGTTTTTGCGGAGATCGACGAGTCGTTTGACATCGATCCGACCGACATCGAATCGAAGATTACGCCACGGACCAAGGCGATCATGGCGATCCACCTGCAGGGCTGCCCGGCGGACCTTGACCCGATCATGGAAATTGCGCGCAAGCACAAGATTCGCGTTCTAGAAGATTGCGCGCAGTGCCTCGGTGGACGCTACCACGGAAAATACGTCGGCTCGATCGGTGACATCGGTATCAACAGTTTCCAGCTCAGCAAGAGCATCACGGCCGGCGAAGGGGGCGCCGTGGTGACCAACGACCCGGAGTTATTCGAGCGCGCCATTCGTTTTCACGATGTGGGAGTCGTCCGTTCGCCCTACAAGGAACAGCTTGGCGGCGGATTGATGGCCGCCTTTGCCGCGTGCAATTTTCGCATGAACGAATTCACTGGCGCGGTTCTCAAAGGACAGCTCCAAAAACTCGAGATCATTTGCGGCGGCCTGCGCAAGAATGCCCGCAAAGTGCGCGCGGGGATCGCCGATCTGCCAGGCCTGAAGCTGCGCAAAACCGGTGACCAAGATGGCGACCTGGGCGTCGGCGTGTTCATCGAGTTTGCAAGTCGAAAGCAACGTGACCAGTATCTGCGCGCGATGCGCGCCGAGGGGATAGCTGCGTCGGGCCCCGGCGGCTCCGTCATTCTGCCGATCGCCAAGCGGATCGAGGATAAAGTGACGATCCATCCCGAGTGGCCTTCGTTCCAGAGCCCGGAGGGCAAGGCGATTCGCTACGGCAGTGCATGTTGTCCGCGCACAATCGATATTCTGGGCCGCGCTGGCGGCGTCATCATGGATCCAAACTTTTCAGATGAGGACTTGGGCGACATCGTTCGCGCCATCCGCAAGGTTTACCCAGTGATCGTTGCCGCCTAGTACCGGATCAGTCCGCGAACGATCGGACCTGTTTGGCCAATTACGGCAAATAACATGGGCAAGCCTCCCTGTAGGCTCGTCCCGCGGGTGAATGAGTTTGACCAGGTAGGACAATAATGCATCGCGTCCAGCCTGATCAACTTCCTCACCGACCGCATAACGCGGCAGGGGGCGATCGGCTGACAACCAGACATCAACATCCACACCTCTCTCACGCCCCAGGAGTGATTCGACATGCAATCCACCAAAACTGTATCGAGACGCCGTTTCTTGAAGACGACTGCGTTGGCGGGTGCCGGCGGTGTGGTGGCTCCCTATTTTGTTCCTTCGCGGGCGCTGGCCAGCCCGACCCGACCGGGTGCTAACGATCGTCTGCAGATCGCGCTGATCGGTGCCGGCGGAATGGGACGTAGTAACTTACAGAATGCTGCCGCGAGTCCAGGCGTGGTAGTAACCGGCGTGTGTGACGTGTGGAAGCAGCGCCGCGATATGACGGTGGCAAAACACAAAACCGCCAAGCCGTACTCCGATTTTCGTGAACTGCTGCAACAAGACGATATCGACGGCGTCATCATCGCCACGCCGCCGCACTGGCATTGCTTGATCGCGGTCGCCGCGTGCGAAGCAGGTAAGGACATTTACTTACAGAAGCCGATGACGATGCACGTCGCCGAGACGTTGGCCGTGAAGAAGGCGGTGAAGAAGCACAATCGGATCAGCCAGATCGGCACGCAAATCCACGCGGGCGAGAATTACCGACGCGTGGTCGAGTGGATTCGGAGCGGTCGTTTGGGCGACATCAGTGTCGCGCGGACGATGAACGTCATGAACCAGGGGCCAGAAGGGTTGGGCAAGGTCCCCAACACCGCCCCGCCCAAAGATCTCGATTGGGATCTCTGGGTCGGCCCCGCACCGATGCGCCCCTACAATCGGCTGATCACAGCCAGCGCCTATGAGAACTGCTCGTTCATGCAATTCAGCGGCGGCTGGACCCCAGGCATGGCACCACACATCGTCGACCTGCCCTTCTGGGCCCTGGACCTTGGCGTGCCACAACGAACGAGCTGCACCGGCGGTCGATACATCATCAAGGACGCGGGCGATTCGCCCGACACGCAGGAAATCGTCTGGCAGTTTCCCAACAAGACATTGACCTGGTCAATGAGTATGGTGAACAGCTATGCCTTCGATTTCGGCTCCGGAACCCCCGCGCGCCGGCTAGGGATCTACTTCCACGGCACGAACGGTACGTTGTACTCGGACTACGGCCAATACAAGATCGTTCCAGAAGGGAACCGCCTGAAAGATGAAACGCCTCCGGAGAAGTCGATCGCCTCGTCACCAGGTCACGAACGGGAGTGGATCGAATCGATGCGGTCGCGAAAACAGCCCAGCTGCAACGTCGACTACCACTACCGAATCGACTTGGCCATGAATCTGGCGAACCTCTCGATGAAGCTGGGCCGCGACATCCACGTCGATCCCGAGACGGCAGCCATCATCAACGATCCCGAAGCGGCCAAATGCGCTCAACCCGAATACCGCGCTCCCTGGAAGTTTCCCGCGCAGTACGTCTAACGATCTTCGTGTCGCACCACCGGCCCTGTGCCGGTGGTGCGGTGACTGGCCAGCCACCAACGAACGACCAAACCCACGCAAGCCACCACCGGCCCTGTGCCGGTGGAACGGTGACTGGCCAGCTACGGTTCCGATCGCGAGTTCTGCAAGATGTCTTTCCACACACGGTCAGTTGGCAGAACGACAACGGCAAACCGAGCCATCGACAACGCGGCTAGAACGCCGGCTCCAGGTCCTGGCCAAAATGCTCGCCATAGCGTTGGCAAAGGAAGTCGAGCTTATCTTCCAGGTCCATGCATTTGGCGCACAGGTCGGGGCGACTGTGCGTCACATCATGCAGAATGTCGGTGAACGAACCGACAGCGCTCTGGATCATCCAAAGATCCTCCTGATCGCGAACGACGCGACGCAGGTCGTCGAAACTCTCGTGCAGCTGACGGGACAGGGCAATCCCTTCGTCTTCGGCGACCGCTGCCGCACTCGTCTGCCCGGACGGCTTGAGGTCCTGAATCAACTCGCCCATGTGTCCGCCAATGGAATACAGCATGACGCCACACGCCTCGAGTGGCGGCATCTGTTCAAAGAACTGCATGTTCGTGTGGCTATGCTGCCACACGTCGTCGACTTGTTTGCCATCTTCCGCTGCGGCTGACGCGGCGGTCTTTCTCCGTTCAATCTCACGGCGCAGCGACTCCCATTGCCGCTGTGCTTCTTGCCAATCGTCCAACGAATCGCAAAAGGACGTGGCAAAGCTGTGATCGAGCGCGCCGTTGTCAAGTTGCCAAATCATCGGCTGACCGCTCTCGTACATCATCCGGCAGAGTGGGCAATCATCATGTTCGTCGGCATGCCCTTTCGGCACCACGGAGGGCAAACGAGCACGCTCGCGCGCGATCATCGCTGCGGGACTCTGATCGTAGAGTGCCTGGTGTGGTTGATGCAGCCATTCCTGTTGTAACTGCTCCAGGTGACGCACCTCGGCGTCCGCGTCATCACATGTGCCGCAGCGTGCTCGTCGCTCGCGTTCGAGCAGCAGGAACGCCACCAGTTCGTGATAGAGAATGATCTCGTGGGGGCCGAAACCGCCGCACCGAAAGGCATGGGCATCCGTGGCCAGGCCGGGCGGACAACGCCCCGTGATACACCACGATTGGCCTTGGTCTTGAATATCACCCTCGATGAATGCACACTTGGCCATCAACACTTGGCGTGGCGTCTGCCCCTGCAAATCGTCTCGCGGCGTCATCAACCAACGTTCCTGCAACGTTTTTACGACGTTTTCACATCGCTCCGGCTGCTCGCGCCAGGCATCGACCAACCAGGTCGCCACGCGGCCGTAAAGAACCTGTCGGTGATCCACGCTCCAAGTGCCGTCGAGTTGCTGGCGGCGCTGTCGCGCACGGGCTTCCCAGCCGGCCAACTGCGTGAGTAGCTCCCAGTCGTCAGGAATACGATACGGCAGCCAAGACTCTAACATGCCTTGCTCATCGCACGCCTGGACGTTTCCCAACCGCGGAAACTCTGGCAATGCCGTTCCCAGCACAGCCAATTTGGCCGTCATATCGACGATCAGATGGCCCCCCTCCACACGTTCGCCGTCGGACTCCTCCCCAGATTGACTCAACAGATGGTCCACCACCGCCCTGTCAACAAACCGCGCCATCGCAGCGCTCCATTCGCCGATCGTTGCCGGCTCGGCACTCAACGCCGCCACGGCAACGTCAACCAAGCCATCATGGCCCTTCACATGGATCGTTCGCTTGGCATCCACTAAACTTAACATCGTCCTCAACATCGCAGCTTCTCCTCCCCCCCTCACCAGAGCGGGAAATACCCTGCGACGCGTCGCTAAGAATGTCACCAACAAGGTGATTACAACTCACAATACCAGACTTTTTCAATCGGCAAGTAAACAAACCGAGGCGAAACCCCCGTTTTTCGAGAGATTGTGGCTCAACAACGAGCTTCGGCGACATACGTCTGTCACCCCCCCCACGCGAATTCGAGCCCGAACCGGTGCCGAATCCGTGGGCGCAGTCCAAGTACGAGTCTTTGGGGAAGTGGATTTTTCGCGAGACACATTACGCCACGAATCGGGGCTCCGCACAATCTGTCGACCCCGCTGGAAGAGAGCCACACCATGAAGCGAATTCACGTCATTGGCAGGAAGAACAGTGGCAAGACGACCCTAGTTGCCGAGTTGGTGCAACAACTGGCTGGCCAGGGGCTGAACGTGGGAACGGTCAAGCACACACACCACCACCACGAGTTAGACACGCCGGGCAAGGATTCGCACCGGCACCGCCAAGCCGGCGCCTCGGTCGTCGGAATCCTGTCACCCGATCTGAACGCGGTCTTTATGCGCCCCGAACAAGAGCACGACTCGCCGCAACGCTACGACAGGATCGCGCCGATGTTCGCCCAGTGCGACTTGGTGATCGTCGAAGGGCATTCGCTTACGACCGCCCCCAAAGTGGAAGTCTGGCGTGCCGCGAACGAAAAATCACCTTTGGTCCACGAAGACGCTTCGATACTGGCCGTGATTACGGACGATCCTTTGGATGTGAATGTCCCACTACTCTCTCGCGGCGATGTTGCCACGTTAGCTGACCAGTTGCTCGAATGGGCGCGTGAATAGTTCGGCGGCAGTCAGACCGTGGTTCTTCTGTTACGTCGGTTCAGATGGAACGTCGACAGGCGGTTCGCACTGCGTGCCCGGTGTGGCGGTGTGATGGTGGGGCGTTTGGTAGTGCGAGGTCAATCGAGGTAGTGAATTCGTCCGCGCGTCCGTGCCACTGCTCATTCCGTACGTGTTCTAATATCATTCCGTCCAACAAAGCGCAAGTCGATGCCAACACGCAAACGCCAAGTTGAGCAGTGTGACGCGGCGATCGAGCTACCATTGGAAACCGGTTCGCGAGTTCGCACTGCGTGCAGTGTGCAGTGTGCGACGGCGTGTTGGCGGGGCGTTTGGTAGCGCCAGATCGATCGGGATGGGGAATTCGTCCGCGCGTCCGTGCCACTGCTCATTCCGTACGTCCTCCAACAGCATTCCCCCCAGCAAAGTCACACATCGATGCCAACACGCAAACGCCAAGTTGAGCAGTGCGAAGCGGCGATCGAGCTGCCATTGGAAAACGGTTCGCGGGTTCGCACTGCGTGCAGTGTGCGGCGGTGTGTTGGCGGGGCGTTTGGTAGTGCCAGATCGATCGGGATGGGAAATG
>JAJRVM010000190.1 GCA_024277285.1 Planctomycetota bacterium | reverse complement strand
CGTCTGGTCTGACGTACAGCCATGTCATTCTGCTGATATTTGTGGGCGATAAGCGTAAACGTAAGTCACTCCAGAGAGCTGCTTCTAACGAAGGCTGGTCGTCGCGTCAGCTGCAGAGGGAAATCCGGGGGCGCATTGGCGAGAGGATCGGTCACGGTGGTCGAAAGCCGAATCGACCGCGCAACCCCGAGCAGGCGAAGAACCAGATTCGCGAGCGGTGTGGGCAATGGCTCCGATGGAGCGAAATGATCTTGGGTGAGGACGCGTCTGTTGAAACAACCGAACTGCCTGGCGAGATGGCAAAGCGGCTTCGATCGGTGTCGAGGGCCATTGAGCGGCTTAGGGCGACTGTGGATGATTGATCGATGTTGGCATCCCCAATGTCTCCGAGATTTCATCAGGCCAGCCCGCTGCCGCATGTTCTGGATATCAGTCTGAACCGGCCAGTCGAACGGTCAGAGACGCCGGTGGGAGTCGAACCCACTTACACCGGGTTGCAGCCGGTTGCCGTGCCGTCTGGCTCCAGCGTCGTGGAAGTGTCCTCGCCAGGAATCGAACCTGGTCCTCGACCTCCGCAAAGTCGCGTGCGATCCGGCACACTCCAAGGACATGTGAAATTTGCAAAGCAGCCCGCCGAGGAATCGAATCCCGTCTTGTAGAATCGAAGTCTGCCGTGCGATCCAGCACACTCGCAGGCCGTGTTGTCAGTACCCCGGCCTGGAAACGAAGCAGGACCAAGACTTTAGGAGGATCTTGTGCTGTCCGTTACACCACCGAGATGTAAGAGCCGACGACTGGATTTGCACCAGCATCATTCCGCTTACAAGGCGGACGCCTTTCTATATCGAGCCACGTCGGCATAAACGCCCCCTGGGACATGATGTCCGTTTCACCATCGAGCCGTGACACCACAGCGTTCTAACAGATCGGTAATTCTGCCGAACCTTGGCCGCCGCTGGTCTTTCTCCAGCAGCAGATATTCGTGTTGTTTCAGCTCCCGTCGCCCCGTCATCCAGATCGCGGTCATCCAAGCCGTGCCCCCCCATAATTCTTGTGCTACAATCGCCAGCATCGCTGGGCCACTAAACGCCCCGCCAGTAAGAAGACTACGGAGATGAACAGTATGACGCATGCCAGCAATCCGCAGGCGATTGGGCAAATCGTGCAGGAGCTTACTGGAGGTAAGCCTTATGTCTTCACAATCATGTCCTACCGCAAGGGTTTTGATTCTTACGAACGTCGTAAACGGATCATTGAGGAGGAATTCGGGTTGGCATGTTTGCGGGCTGACGACGTGCGAGTTTCCGGGCACGACCTTTTGGCCAAGATACATCTTCTAATTGAGCGTGCAGAATTGGTTGTCGCCGAGATAAGCAAATGTGGCCCGAATGAGTTTAGCCCAAATGTCTTTTATGAGGTTGGCTATGCAGTTGCGAAGCAGAAAGCCATGCTGGTCCTGGCTGAAGAAAACACTGAGATCCCAACAGATCTCAAAGGACTCGAGTTGATCGAATACGGCGGTTCGCGGAAGGCTATGGACGTTTTCTATGATGAGTTTCGGCATCACCTGCGAACTCGTCTCGGTGCTCGTATTGCACTACTCCGAGATATGCTTGAAGCAGATGAATCAATGCCAGCATACATTCTCGCCAGCCCGAAATACCCGGGTGCGGACAGTCGCATTAGGGGACAGGTGTATGATCGACGCACCTTTGGAGACAACCTCGGTGTGGTCGGATTGCTTTCCGCATTCGGATCGATCCTAGGTGAATCATCACAAGTCGAACTTGTATCTGCCCAGTACAGCGCGCCCAATCTCCTGGATGAGGACATCAACCTCTATGTGATTGGATCAAAAAAGGTGAACCCGTTGGCAGGTCAACTATTGTCGAGCGTCCAAAAGGACAGCGAGATGGGTTGGTATCTCGGACGACTGCCTGCGGAAGAAGAAATTGGCGATTACAAAGTTCATCTGTACCAATGTCTCAACGGCAAAGTCGACAAAATGGATGAGCATTCAGAACGGCGAGGTCCTGACAAGGGAATAGTGCATACGGTCGATCACGGCGTCATTGTGCGTGCGCCACATCCCAAGTTCGGGCCAAAACGACTTGTGTTCATCATGGCGGGTGCGCATAGCTTGGGCACAGGGGCGGCGTGTCTTGCCGCAACACGTTCACGCTTGATTCAGCAAATTTCCGATATGCTACCAGAAGGAGAAGATCTTGCAGACAAGACGCGGTCGATTTGGGTGTTAGTTCGTGGCGAAGCTGATGACGATGGAATGCTAAGTGAGAGTGGCGTGACAATTCTCGAGGCTGGTGTCTACTGACCACGTATTTGATGGGTAATCGCAGTAATTCGCGGCTAAGCTACTGACCGAGCCGAATTGGAAAGCTTGAACTGGGCGAACGATGGCGTCATGCCCTACGATACGACGCGATGCGGTCCAGACGAAACGTCTTGTCGCAATTGCTCTGGTGGCAGTGGGCCGACAGATAGATCTGCCCCCGCATCTGCACGACTCCCAGCGGCGTGACCACGCGAGTCGCGCCCGGCGAGCTACCACCCATATATTCCATCGCGATCGGCTGCTGCTCGGCAATGGCTTCCCACAGTTGCTCGTATCCAGCCGGTGGATCACCCAGCACGGCAGCAAACCGATCGAAAGCAAGCGAGGGTGACAGCCTGTAGAGCTCGTCGGCGTTACCGATCGTGGGATGCTTTCCCAGTAAATGGACGAACACGTCCTTGAGCAACAACGAGTCGTCGAGTGCCCGATGTTTTTCGGTATCGATCAGTCGCAAATGTCGGCCGATCGTCTCTAGCCTGTAGTTCGGCAAAGTCATTCTTCGCCGGGACAGGACGCACGTGTCAATCAAGGGCCCAATCATTTGGTACATTGGATGCGGCATCGTCCTGTAAATGTCCCATGTATCGTCCTTCGTCCGAACACCACTTTGATTTCAGGCGCACACGCAGGCTTTCTCTCGGACAAGCCAAGACAGCGGCCGCATGAATGGAAGTATTAGATCGGAGAGCTTCAAGTGGATTGGCAAACACGTGCGAGTGAAATCGACCGGTTGCTGCGGAATATCATTCGGCGGAGCGGGTTGAATCCGCGAGATGGATACCCGCTCTATGCTTATCGAACGACTTCTTCAGAGCTTGCCGATTTGCGTGAGTCACTTAAGGCCGTTCTTATCTTGGGGACCAGGCTATCGCTTTCCGATCAAGCGGCGTTTTGTCTATTTGCTGCTGAGTGGTTTCGGAGCCATCATCGCGGAGGGCCATGGAAATGGGCAACCATTCTACAAGGAGGATTGGGTTTGGAGCCGTTCCGTTTGCTGCGAAAACGCCACGCACTTTATGACGTGACGCGCAAAGGGCTTGCCTGGTGGGGTCTGGAGATAATTGAAACGCCGAGTTCGAGCCGTTATCTGGCGACACTGGCCTGCCAGGGTGGGCTGCCGCTGCACGCGTTACAGAATCATGACGCGGCACTCACTCGTTATTTTCGCCAAATCTTACGACAATACGAACGCTACCCACATATGACACCTGGCGCGATTGCCGAGTTCCAAGACGGCTTGTTGCCGGAGACTTTACGGATTCAGATCGTTTACGAGCTGGCCGGTACGCTAATTCAGTCGATTGCCAGATTACGACATATGTCACAACCGGCAGAGGAAAACGGGACCGACCGCATTGCATACCTGGAACAACATGTTCCGAATTGGCGTTTCAAGATACCGTTGAACCTGGATGATCAGATCGCCGAACGGTTAATCCATGGATTGCTGCACGATCAGGCCTCGTTGGACGATAGTGGCAACCTGGCGATAATCACCAGTTTGGTCACGGAATCTGGTCAGGCGTTTGTCGAGAGGGACGTTCAATTCAGCCATGAAATCGAAGAAGGCGTGTTTGCCGACCTGTTGTCGGTGCCACGAGAGATGCTTCAGCCCAGAATGCAGCTCCAATTGGACGCCGACGGCCAACGCATTTCCGTGGCTATTGTGGCTGGTGCAAGGCTTGCCGATGGTCGTCGAGGTTTCCGTTTCAGCAAGGTGCCACATCCGTCGTTGCGTGGTCTGCAAACGATCGGGCCGGTTCGTTTAGTTGCCGTATCCGGCACGAGGGAAGTGGCGGCCGTTGCGCCGCCCAAGGGTGACTCGTTGCCCGATTTGCCGTGGGTTTTCGAGGACAACGCCCCAAATCAACTCATTGGCGTGGGATCTGTTCGAACGGGTCGACGAGCGGTTCGGGTCGTGATACCGGATGGCACACGATGGGAGAGCTTGGCCGGTTCTACAGTGGAACAAATCGCAGTGCTGCAAACAACGGAATCGGAAATGCGACAAGTCTTGCGGCTCGAGGGTACTCTGCAAGTTCATCACAGTGATCATACCAGAAATCTAGTTCGGACCGCAGTCGAAGAACTCCGCGAATTAACGTTTCAAATGCGAGGTCGTCGTGCGACACTCGGGCCCGGTGGCAGTGAAGTATGGCTGAACGTACCGATTATTGAACAATGGGCAACGGATGGTAAGACCGCGCCGGAGTCGATCGAACAACGTGAAATCCAGTGGCGACCCGCGAGACCAGGCGGTCAGTGGCGATCATTAAACGCTTTCAGATGCTTGGGCGACGTGGTTCTGCGAGTAGTCCATGGCGGCGAAGTGTTGTATCGGAATAGAATTGTCGTAATGCCCAGTGCATTTCAATTTCACCTTGTTCCCGGACCGAAAGCCAGCGAGGGTCGTATTCGGCTTAGCGGTTTAGGTTCAGCGCAATTGCACGTGGCGGACGAGCCCGGTGTAACAACGTCAGTGGAATCGAACGGTCCGGGACGCGTCGACGTGCATGTTTCGCTGACCGGATCACGTCCCCCGCTGCTTCACTTCCACCTTACGTTTCCCGATCGGTGTGCTGCCGAGTTGGCCGTGGCATGTCCGGTTCCATGGGCCGCCGTGTTGGACGCGACCGGAGCGGTGTTTACGGGGGAAGTCTCTGTTGCGCTGGATGATCTCGACGGATTGAGGATCCAAGCGATTTCAGCCACCGCTCGTCGGTTCCGGTTATCGGAGCGAGGACGCCGACCATTGGGCACCTTAATTCCAGTATCTGGGAGAGGGCAAGTCTATGAAGTGCCGCTGTCACTTATTCAATCTCAAGTGGCTGGGCTACTGGCGCGTTCCGCCGATCCAGACGGCACCGTGGTCTTGTGGTTGGACCAGCCTCCAAACACCACGCCACTCTGTCGTATCAATGTATCTCGCTACATCGGGAAGCTGACAAAACAGGTGGACCAGCATCCTAACCGCTCATCTCGAGTCCAAAGTGGCGAGGAAAAGCCGCAAGAGCCAACGGCCCCGGTGATATCCGAGGTGACCCTTCTTGTTCCCGAAAAGACGATGCAAGCCATTCCAGCACGTAGGCATCCGATTCGGCTTGCCTTCCACCCGCTCGGGTACCCCGAGGCACCTGCACCACCGGATGCCGTGAAGACGATCGGGCCCGGGTGTTGGCGAGTAGACACCAGGCGTTGCGTCCAGGCCGAATGTCAGTCGTATCTTGGGAGTTTTTGTAACACTTTAGCCGTCCGGGAGAACGCGTTAAACGTGCGGAACCTTTCCCCTATCCACACGAACGACTCAACCTTCAGATGGCCAAAGTGTTACAAGGTTTTTTAGATTGGGGCCAATATGAGTGTTACCGGGTATTTCACATCCCTCGCTGACCAGCTATGCGAGCGTGCGGCGCGCGCGACAGTCAGCCAACTGGCCCCGGCCCACGATATTCTACGCCGGTATTTGCAGGATGCGCTTGAACGGCAACCTGGTGAATCGGGTAGCTATCTTGGCCAGCCTGTTTTCGAAGCTCTCTTCGAGTACGAGGCGGCAAAACGGCCATTGTGTTCGATGGATCTGTTGCATCCGATGCTGTTGGACCAGTTGGATATGCCGCCAGAAAAATACCGAGATCGCCGATTCCCGAGAAACCAGCATCCCTATGTTCATCAGCTTCGAGCCTGGAGAGAATTGAAGGCAGAGCCCGCTCGGTCGGTTATTGTCAGTACCGGTACGGCAAGTGGGAAAACCGAGTGTTTCTTGATTCCGATTCTCGACGACTTGATCCGCGAATTCTCTCAGCGGCAGATGACGCAGCTGGTCGGTGTACGAGCCCTGTTCTTATACCCATTGAATGCACTGATCAACTCCCAGCGTGAACGTCTTGCGGCGTGGACTGCCGGTTTGCACGGTGGCGTGCGATTCTGTCTTTACAACGGCGCGACACCGGACCGTGTCCCCATGGCCATGCAAAAGGGCTGCTCGGAACAGGTTTTGAGCCGCAAGATGCTGCGTGAATCGCCACCACCGATTCTTGTGACCAATGCCACGATGCTGGAATACATGCTGGTACGGCAACAAGATGCGCCGATTATCAGGCAGTCGCAAGGTTTACTGCGATGGATCGTATTGGACGAGGCACACACGTATCTTGGCTCGAATGCCGCGGAGATAGCACTGTTGTTGCGGCGAGTCATGCATGCCTTCAAGACCGACACCAATCAGATTCGATTTGTCGCAACATCAGCAACGATTGGTAGCGATCAGGACGCGATTCAGTTGGAGGAGTATCTGGCGGATCTTGCTGGTGTGCCCCAAGATCGTGTGACAGCCATTGGTGGGAAACGTGTTACACCGCTATTGATGGGAGCTCAGGAAGGAGCTGATCTGCCGTTGCCAAGTGTGGATGAACTGAACTCGCTGGCCAACTATACAGCGCGTCATAATCGGCTGGCACGAGTCGCCGAAATTCGAGGGTCTTCCGGGAAACTAGTGGGTAGATTCATCAATGGTGGCAACTCGGCGGCGGCACGAGGAACCTCCGCTCGGGCTCGACGAAAGGGGCCGCCCCTACCACCATCACCTTCGCATCGCCCCCTGAAACGCTGGGCGAGG
>JAJRVM010000189.1 GCA_024277285.1 Planctomycetota bacterium | reverse complement strand
TCGAGCATGCAGTGGCACCAGCATTCCGTACGTGTTCTAACATCATTCCACCCAACAAAGCGATAAACCGATGCGCACACGCAACCGCCGAGTTGAGCAGTGTGAAGCGTCGATCGAGCTGCAAGATGGAAAACGGTTCGCCGGTTCGCACTGCGTGCAGTGTGTGACGGCGTGTTGGTGGAACGTTTGGTAGTGATAAGTCGATTGAGACGTAAAACGCGTTCGAGCATGCAGTGGCACCAGCATTCCGTACGTTTTCCAACATCATTCCACCCAACAAAGCAATAAACCGATGCCACCACGCAAACGCCGAGTTGAGCAGTGTGAAGCGTCAATCGAGCTACCATTGGAAACCGGTTCGCCGGTTCGCACTGCGTGCAGTGTGTGGCGGCGTGGTGGCGGTGCGGTTGGTAGTGATAAGTCGATCGAACTGTAAAACGCGTTCGAGCATGCAGTGGCACCAGCATTCCGTACGTTTTCCAACATCATTCCACCCAACAAAGTTACAAATCGACGCATATACGCAAACGCCGAGGTCTGCGGTGTCATGACTCGTTAGAGCCATACGATATCGGCCTGCATGGTCTGTGTGTCAAGTTGGGCGAACGAGGGACGGTTGTAAGTCCAACCATTCACTTCACCAGGGTTTACGAACAGTCGGCCATGTGCGTCGCGGTGGACGGAGGGGCGATGTGTGTGTGCGTAAACCACTACGTTGCTGCCATCGTAGTCTTGTCGCAATAATTCCAGCTGATGCGTGATCAATAACCGCGTTCCATCTGCCGTGCGATAGCCAAAGGGTGGGTCGTGGATCTCGCCAATGATCTCCATTCCGCCGCATATGCCTACCTTATTGCCTTCGTTGTCTCCAAAGCAGGCCAACAGTGGGCATTCCAGTTTGCGCAGCGGCGGCACGGCAAACGTTGACACGAGGTCGCCCGCGAAAATGACCAGATCGCAGCCTCGCCGGTTAAATTCGGCGATGCAACGCCGCAGGTTACCAAGATGGTCGTGCGTGTCCGCAAAAAGTCCAATGAGCATCAGGTGAGATCCTTATTCGCGATTGCCTGAGGCATTGCCTTACCAGAAAACCGGGATGCATTTTGGCTTCGATTTGGGCTACGTTCTCGCCAAGGCAATACCCTATTTTCAACTGGCCACTCCCCGTCTCCTACCGTTCTATACCCGCAACGCACTCGGAGTCCCCCCCTACTGGTGTTAGTTGTCGCGGCGTATTGGCCAGACATGGCGTAGACTACCAGTGGGATATGAAGTCAGTTTGTTTATTTGGAGGTGTCCTGTAATGGTGGTGCGAGCAAAACGGCGAGTGCGCAAGGGGCTGGGATTGACGGAATGGGTTTTGATTGCTGCGGTTATCGCGTTGGGCGTGGTCGGTGCTGTGACCCTGCTAGGGACACGCGTTCAGGGCGAATTGGGCAATACCGCCCAGGATGTTGCTGATCCAGCCAGCTTGCCCCAGCGATTTGGTACCCCCACAAATTAGGTCGGTTGTTGCTTCGTCTCATCTGCTGGCATTCACGCCGCGTGTTTCCGACCGTCCGCATGGGCTTCCCGTGCGGTCGCTGTTGGGCGTTCTGGTGCAAAACACTTTGATTATCGCACGCGACTCGCTACGATGCCTGTGTGAAGGAGTGCCTTTTCGTCGGGCTCGGTCGAATATATGGATGAGCGAGAATATATGGATTGGCGCGCCGTTTGCGTTCTTTTGCCATTGAGGGCTCCTGTTGGCCCGCAGCATACATCTTGTTATTGGAGGGGGTTGCGATGAAGAGGGTAATGTTAGCGTTAATTGCCGTGGCCGTGGTGGGGACGTTTGCCGCATCGGCCGAGGCGGGGGGGCGTTATCGCCGAGCAGTTCGGCGGGCCTATTATGCTCCGGTGGTGGTTCGGCCACGCTACGTAGCACCGGTGCATGTGCATGTAGCTCGGCCTGTAGTGGTGGCGCGCCCCGTTTACGTGCCGCGCCGCGTCTATGTCGCACCGCCAGTGTTTGTCGCGCGGCCCGTCTATTCGTACGGCATCCCAGCGCCCGTTCATGTGCCCTACGGTGCCTACTATGGTGGCGGAGTGCATGTTCACACGCCCGGACTTGGACTGCACATTTCCTACTGATTCAGCGACCATATTCACCCGTACTTTGAACGTATCGCGAGAGCGTGCGGGACATCGGTCGCGGCCAGTGGGCAAGAACATCATTCGAGAAGATAGCCCCGGTTCACATGAGCCGGGGTTCTTTTTTGGGTGACCGGCCACGGCAAATAGGGACGCAGAGTGGCACGGCATTCCATGCCGTGAAGCAGCGGCTCATGGCGTCCCCGTCCGAGCAAACCACCGCGTTTCCGCAATCCCAGACAGCCTGATTTCGACGCAGACAGCCTGATTTCGACGCAGAGTGGCACGGCATTCCATGCCGTGAAGCAGTGGCTCACGGCGTCCCCGTCCGAGCAAGCCACTGCGTTTCCAATTGGGCTGCCGCCATCTTCGGTTCGCCTGCGTTCCAAGACGGGGGTCGTGTGGGCGAATACTTTTTTCTGATCAGAGGTCCATTTCGTCGGCACGGAATCCATGTCATCAGCATAGCTTCGCATGTAGTCGAAGTGATGGCACTTATGGCGTTCTCGCTGACGTCCATTGTCGGTGCTAGCCTTATCAATTGGGGGGATATGCGGCAATTCTAGGCGTTGCGGGCGCATTTTCTCTGGCCACTCCGTTTTGGCACGCCACGTGCATTGTTCTTCAGGCGGGACAAACGACGTCCTGGGGAGTTTCTAACCGCGAGCTAAAGGAGCGATGTGATGAAAAAATGGGCCAAGATTGTTGCGATTGCATTTGTTGCCATAACGTTGACCGCCGCGCCGGCATTGGCAGGACATCATCGTGTTCGAACCCACCATGGGCACGGATACAGCCACGGGCGTAGCCGCGGGCATGTCTCGTACCGGACGGTTGGTCACGGGCACCGTGCCACAAGGGTGTATTACCCACCGGTATACCGTCAGCCCGTCTACTTGGCACCGGTGTACAGTTCTTACGGTTCTTACGGTGGGCATGGTTACTCCGGCGGACATCATGGCGGTTACTCCGGCGGACATTATGGCGGTTACTCCGGCGGACATTATGGCGGTTACTCTGGCGGACATCATGGTGGCAGCATTGGCATCCATGTCGGTGGGGTTGGGCTTCACATTGGCCACTAGCGATGGGTAACAGCCTCATCGCCGACTCGGGGCGCCATTCGCTCCGCGCATGATTACAGGCACGGATTGATTGGTATTGGCAAGGCCGTGCACCGGGGCATCGTAACGCAGGCCATGTGCGCACTCTTGCACCAAGCCAGGTCGCACGCCATCTGCGACCCCACGCAACGAACTGGAACTGACGCGACGTGTCGTCAGCCCCGCCATGAGTCACCCTGCTTGGGTGCGTATCATCCAAGCGGGGTGGTTCGCTTTCTTGGCACCGTTCGTGCCCTTGGCCGCGAGGTTCGTCTTTCAGCCGTTGAGCTCAGATGCTTCTTCCCAGTGTTCCATCAGTTGTTCTAGCTGACGGCCGAATTCATCGAGTTCCATTTTGGCGTGTTTGACCTGTTGTCCATCACGGAGGAACTCGGGAGAAGCGAGTGTTTGGTGGAGTTCTTCGATTCGTGCTTCACAGTCAGCGATATCAGCTTCCAGTTCAGGCACTTTGCGGTAGGGAAACTTGCGTTTTTGGCGTGTCGACCGGTCGCGTCCGTTCTGTTTCGAGCCGTTTTGTTTTGAATTGGACTGCAGTCCATCAGCCAGCTCGGAATCTTTGGCGACGTTGGGGGCGGTTTCGGACGTTGCCATTCCTTTGCCGACCAGGTGCAGATACGTTTCGTAATTCCCTTCGATCATCTGTGGTGCGCCGTGGCCGATGATAATCAAGTGATCGGCCACCTGGTTCAAGAAGTACCGGTCATGACTCACCAACAGTACCGTACCATCGAACTGGCGAATCGCTTTCTCGAGTGATTCACGTGCCCAGAGGTCGAGGTGGTTGGTCGGTTCATCGAGCACGAGTAGGTTGGCGTCCAGCGCGGCGAGAAACGCCAGCGCGGCGCGGTTCCGTTCGCCGCCGCTGAGGCTATTTACTTTTTGGAACACCATGTCGCCAGTGATTCCATAGCGTGCCAACAACGTGCGTCGCTGACTCTCGACGAATTCTTTGTGTCCGGGACGAATGGCGTCAACGACTTCCGCATCCGAGTCGATGCAGCGCAGCAGTTGGTCGAAGTAAGCTACTTTCACGCCGGCGCCATGAACGACTCGGCCATCGTCGGACTTTGTTTCGCCAAGCAGGCAGCGTACGAGCGTGGTCTTGCCCGAGCCATTAGGTCCCATAACGGCCCATTTTTCGCCGCGCAGCATATCGAACGTCAGGTCATCAAACAGGGTGGCGTCAAAGGCTTTGGCCAGGCGTTCAACGCGTAGCACGATATCACCCGACCGGGGTGCTTTGGGGAAGGACATCGGTGGTGCGACGATCTCGCGCGGCGGAGCGATTCGTTCGATGCGTTCGAGTTTCTTACGTCGATCTTCCGCCTGCGCGTGCTTTTGGCCACAGTGGTGCCGCCGCACAAAGTCCTCCATCTTGGCGATTTCAGTTTGTTGCTTGGCATACGTGCGCCGTTGCACCTCCAGCCGCTCCGTCTTTTGGCGTTGGTAGGCGGTGAAGTTCCCTTTGTAGATGTCAATCGTACCCTGGAACAACTCAAATGTCCGGTTCGTGACTTTGTCGAGAAAGTACCGATCATGGCTGACCACCAGGAGCGACTGGTGCGTGTCGATCAGGAAGGCTTCAAGCCACCGAGTCGCTTCCAGGTCGAGGTGATTGGACGGTTCGTCGAGTAACAGGAGATCGGCATCGCCGAGCAGCAGTTTGGCCAGCATCAGGCGGTTTTGTTGACCACCGCTCAACTGCGCCACATCTTGTTGCAGTTGATCGGTCGAGAACCCGAGCCCGTCCAGTACGCGTTCAATCTTATGGTCGAGGTGGTAGCCGTCGCGCCGATGCAACTCTTGTTGCAAATGATCGAACTGGCGGCCCAGGCGTTCGTGTTCGGCCGGGTCATCGACCTGAGCGATCGTGTTACCCAGTGCCTCGGCTTGCGCGGCCATGGCAATGAGTTCGCGCAGTGCATCGCGCGCTTCTTCCCACACGGTGCGTCCCGTGGCGAATTCCGGCTGTTGTTCGAGGTACCCGATGCGGGCCCCCCCAGGGCGCTGTGCTTGTCCCGCATCGGCATCCTCCTGACCGGCCAGGATTCGCAGCAACGTGGTTTTGCCAGTCCCATTGGGGCCGACGATGGCGATTCGCTCATCCGTCCGTACGTCGAACGTCACGCCTGATAAGACCGGTTCGGGACCGAAGCGTTTGGCAATATCTTGGACGGACAGCAGGATCATGGCTGGTTGATGAGTGAGCAGAGAGGGGGGGGCACGCGGTTTGAAACGCAGATAGCGGAGCGGTTTTCTGATGATGATATACCATCAAGTCCTCACGCAACATGGTGCGTGGCCTGCTCCACGGGGTCGAAAATTCGTTTCGAGGTCAAGGATTCTGCGTTCGATGGGCGTGGACCCGGTGTTGCACGGGACGAATGACGCTCGTTTCGCGTGGCGGGCGAGTCAGACTTGGCGGCGAGCTGCCTGAATGCCTGTCGCCCGCGTACTTGCCACGCGACCGGACGCAAGCGTATCATTGAAGCCATGTTAAGCCTGCAATCAACGACATCCGATCGGTGGCTGGGCCAAGTTGACGAACACTTGGACGAGATCCTGATCGACCATGCACACTGTGAAAAAAAGGCGGCCGGAACGGCGCTGAATCTGATGTTCGCGTACGTCGAAGACGAGGACCTGTGTCGGGGAATGACGCAGATTGTCAACGAAGAACTCGAGCATTTCCATATGGTTCTGGAGCAGTTGCGGCGGCGTGGCGTGCGGTTCCGACGTCTTAAGCCGAGCAACTACGGCCGGCAATTGCACGAACTGGTGCGTAAGCTCGAACCGGGACGCGCAATCGACCGACTGCTGGTCGCCGCACTGATTGAAGCACGCTCGTGTGAACGCTTCGACTTGCTGCGCAACCATCTGGAGGACAAGGACTTAGCGGAGTTCTTCGGCGGCCTGTTCGAGTCGGAGGCGGGGCACCACAGCACCTACGTTCGCCTGGCAGAAAACTATGCTGATCGGTCGGCCGTCCGCGAACGGCTCAAGGAGCTAGCAGTCGCGGAGGCTGAGATTATTGCGCGCGGCGACGAATTGCCACGCGTTCACAGTTGACTCTTGACCGCGCCGCGCTACTATTGCTCTTGTCTCGGTCATCCGAGTGCGCGGCGTTGCTCGGGGCCGCTCGGCTTTTTCCCTTGCGGCTTTTTCCCCTTGAGAATCGACTGGGCATACCCTCAGTGAAGTCCCATCCGAGAGGCTCCCATTCGAGAGGTCCCAGTGTAGTGGGGTCGGTTTTGTGAGCGCTCCTTTTGCGGAGCTCCTGGCCCGATAGCGGCCTGATCAGTGGCACGGTTTCGATCGTGACATTTTCTACCATGTCCGCAGTTCCAAGAAGGTGACTGCCTGCAGGTGCCCCATGGCATCTGTGTTTCTTCGCTGCCATCGATGGCGGCCCTTATGGTTCGTTTCGGCATTCGTATCTTGCCGGGCTCCGCATGTTGACTGAGACGACGTTTCGTGTCCATCGAAGCGGGCTCGTGAACATCCGGGAGCGGCGGCAACGTTGCGAAGGCCAAGGACTACGAAACCGGGGCGCTACGGCGCTTCCCATTCGTTCGCGGCAACGTCACCTGGCGGACTTGCCGAGAAAGGAGTCGTCATGTTTAACAAACAAGTCAATCCGCTCGCCCATCTGCTGACGCTGATTCCCGCTTGTTGCGAGAGGTTAACCAGCCGGCCGCAACTGCGACACCAGGCGGCACAGGCCTTGGTCATCTCGGTGTTCATCGCATCTCCCGCGCTGGCACGCACACCCATCGTACGGTTCGACACGACCGATGTGGTCAGTTGCCGGGACGTGACGACGGACGAGTTTGCCGCGGCCAACTCGCACGAGCGTTTGATTGAAGCACGCTTTCGCGTTTCCGCTTTGGTTGACGATGGTCGATTGCCTGCGGACACTCATTACGTCTACCGCTTCCTAAGTCCCGCAGGCCGACTGCGCGTGGTCGACTACCAGCCCAAGACCGAGCAAACGTCGAAGGTCGTTGGCAACGTGTCGGTCGAGCGGAAGAAGGAGAGCAGCAAGTCGCTCGGCCTCTCGGTCTCCGGCAGTTTCGAGACCTTGTTGCGTGGTACGGCTGGAGCGGACATCGGATCGAAGAACGCTGCCAATATCAAGTATGAGTTGAAGCCGCCGATGGAGGTCGTGTTGGTCGCCGGAACCGTAGAACGAAGTACTGGTGTTTACTTCAAGATGCGATCTTCCCCGGATCGAGCGTTGGAAGGGGCACGCGAGTTCTTGATTGTGATGCGTGTGCCGCAGACTTGGCGTGGCGATGTCATGTACGTTCGCTGCGAAACGCAACAAAACCGACATGGCAAACTGGTTGCACGACACGTTACTCGGTTTGTTGTTGGGCTGTACGCAGAAGGGGACGAACAGGCACGCGCGGCAGCGGAAGCACTGGTCGTGACCGAGGCGTTGTTGCGGCGCACCGTAACGCAGCACCAAAAGGCGATCAAGAAACGCTCGGTCCCGTCACTCGTGCATCAGGTCGGTGTCTTGCTGGATGTGGTTCACCCGCGGATTCCCGACCTGTGGCTCGATCGACTGATCTACGGCTCGACCGACACCGACCAATACGATTTCTACGGGTATTTGCCGGCGGCCGTCCGCCGTACGGCGGACGAGTACCGGCAAGCCAAACGGCGCATGTATCAGCTCAACGGCAATCGACTGGCGATGCGGCGCACGGGGGAACGGCGCGCTGGGGAACGGCGCACGGCGTCATTCGCGCCGCTCAGCAGCGTGTTCTAAGACGGTGTTCATTCCGGTGGAGTGAGTTGGGCTTCTTGGGAAGCTGCGCGGGGCCTGACCCGTTATTCGCGTTTTTCTTGCCATTCGGGTGCAATCAATGCGTGGCTCAATAGCGTCTGGCGCGAAACCTGCGCAGATGCACGGGAAAAGCAAACGGGTCGTATGAGTTCGGGTATGTGGCGGGCGCAGGCACGCCAAAACGCTGTCGCCAATTCCATCTCACGATTCGCACTGCGTGCGCGGAGCGGCGGTGTGTTGGATGGGTGGAGCGGAGGTGCCAGATCCGGTCGGGATCATCGTGAGTTCGGTTGCGCATGCAGTGGCACATTGCCGCGCCGTCGAGTGGAATCGGCGCTTGCGAAAACCCTCGCGAAAACCCGCCGTGTTGAACACGGTGCCTCGCGAGGGTTGATAAGTTGTGTTAATCGTCTCGTCCAGTTCGCGCTCGACGAAATTAGCACCGCGTGAGTGCGTCGACGACCAGGTCGCCCACTTCCGTGGTACTGTAGCCCATGCGGCCCGCGCTCTGGCTCTTCATCTTCGTTCCGGTCACGAGTTGGATGGCATCTAGCACTCGCGCGCCGGCTTTGGGGAACCCGGATTGCTGCAGTAGCATCGACAAGGCGCTGATGGCAGCGATCGGATTGATCACGTTCTGGCCAGTGTATTTGGGGGCACTGCCGCCCATCGGTTCAAACATACTGCACCCGCCCGGATCGGGATTGATGTTGCCGCCGGCAGCCACACCCATGCCGCCTTGGAGGATCCCGCCAAGATCGGTAATGATATCACCAAACATGTTTGTGGTGACAATCACATCGTAGTACTCTGGATTCTTAACCATCCACATACAGCAGGCATCGACGTGATTGTAGTCGGGTTGCACGTCGGGATACTCCTTGGCCACGTCTTGGAATGTGCGGTCCCACAGGTCGTGACCGAACGTCAAGACGTTCGTTTTGGCAACCAGGGTCAGGCGTTTGCCCTTGGGGTTATTGCGCTGGCGAGTGAAGTCGAATGCCCAACGGATACAGCGTTCGCAACCCTTGCGCGTGTAAATGGCCGTTTGCATCGCGACTTCGTCGGGAGTGCCTTTCTTCAGGAACCCGCCAACACCACAATAGAGATCTTCGGTGTTCTCACGCACGACGACAAAGTCGATATCGTCGGGGCCTTTGCCGGCTAACGGAGTCTCGACCCCTTGGAATAACTTCACCGGTCGCAGGTTGATGTATTGATCGAGTTGGAAACGGAGTTCCAGCAACAGACCTTTTTCCAGCACGCCGGGTGGTACGTCGGGGTGTCCAACGGCGCCAAGTAGGATGGCATCAAAGCCGCGCAATTGGTCGACCGCGCCGTCGGGCAGAACATCGCCGTTGCGCAGGTAACGCTCGCCGCCGAAGTCGAATTCTTCAAGCTCGTATTGAAATCCTTCGAGCGAGGCGATGGCTTGGAGGACTTTCGTTGCTTCGGCGGTTACTTCCGGACCGGTGCCATCACCCGGAAGGACTGCGATGTTGATCTTGTTTTTCGTCTGATTTTTCTCGTTGGCCATGAGTTTCCCATCTTCTTCATTTCGACTGAATCGCGCGAGAATCGTTCGCAATGCGTCTTCGCGACGCAGACCGCGATAATCGCAATCGCGTCGCCCCGCGTTCTTTGCATACGTTCTTTGCACCTGTGCCGAACGTATCTGTAAGTGCAGGGCGCGACGGTGCTGGGCTGACAATCGCTTGTAAAGAGCCGATTCTAGCAGTCGTGACGGGAACGCTCAAGGAGCGGCGAAGGGGACGAAAACACAATCCAACCACCCCGCTCGCGCGGTGTACGTGCTGCCAGAGTGTATGCGTTTGGCGCACGATCCCGCAGTCGCTCGATTCTCTGCGCGTCTGATTAGCGCGTCTGATTGGGGCGTATTTCCGAGACGTCTTCAGTTTTGGCTGAAGCCAAAGTGTGCACGGACCTCGTGCCCCACCGGGTTCTTGATGAATTGGCGATAGCAATCGGAGCAGAGGTCATAGCGACACCGCTGGTAGAGTTCGTCGCTGATCGCCTCGCTTTCGGCATCTTCCAGTCGTTCCAGGATTTCCTGAACTTCCAAAAGATGGTCGCGATCATCTTCATATTCGTCGGCTTCGATCGGTTCCATGGCCGCTTGCACCTCAAGCTTCACCACGTACCGAAGGTCTTCCTCAGGATTGATCGCTCGTTTGCAGCGATCGCACGAGTAATGGATCATCACTCGGAGTCCTTACATGAAACAAAGGGATGGCGAACGTAATCCCTTTTCCGTTCGCAAGACTTATCGTAGCTGTTATCCTAATGCGAAGGTGCGCGGAGTGGCAAGTCGATTCCGCCGATTTTTGCCAGTTGTCTCGATTGTTTCCAGGGGCCGAGGACGCATTGAGGGTTGCGGTGAGTTGGCGAGCCAGGCTTGAACACGGGGCAGAGCGGGTGGTGCGACTCGGTGGAAATGTTCCGCTTCTTGCGCCTCAAGAGAATGTCGACGAACGATCGGCAGACCCTGAGATACTCCGGTCCAGTCGGTTTCTCTTGGTCGTGGTCACCGGTCGCTAGCCGCCTGCTTTGCACATCGTGAAAGGCAGCTTTCCCTGGCGTGCCATGGATCGGGCGTGCCATGGATCGAGTGGCGGATATGACGCCTCTATCGTAGGGGTACCAGAAGACTTGCGGCCGTAAAGCGACGGCACTTGGAGACGTGCCGTAGCGGATGGAAGCAAGGAGGCGTTTATCGTCTTTCCTCGTCGCGTGGGTGCGGATGCAACAGCGACATCAGGCGGCGAAAGAACGTCGGGTTGTCGGCTGCGCCATCCTCTTCCATCGGGCCTTCGAACGGTTGTGCCATGAAGTACGACTTGAGACTGGCAAAGAGTTGCCGAGCGCGTTCGTAGGCGTTATCGAGTCGGCGGTCACGGTAATTAGCCAATTGGATCGAGACGCGGATCATGGTGTGCGAATTACCGGCCAGGCGATTCTCATTCTTGAGTTGCTTTTCAAGGAACTGTAGTGAGACGACGAACGAGACGGGCCGATCATCTGAGCGGCGATCGGCAGGTGCGCTCTTGGTGATTTGCAGACGGAGTTTGCTATCTTCGGTCGCTACGATTTCCGCGTGGTGATCCGAAATGAAGCCGCGCAGTTTTTCCATGGTCACGGTCAGCGGCACGGCGGTGACGAGTGTTTCGTCGAGCAGATGGTTGGACGGCGTGGGCTGCAGCCAGCGTCGGAAGAAACTGCGTGGTTCGGGCGCAAGATCGCCAGGAATGCCAGTGCCGAGTTGGACCACGCGGTTGCGGCCACTCTCCTTGGCACGCAGCAGCGCTCGGTCAGCGCGACGCAGCATCGTCTCGGGAGTGTCACCGGCTTGGATTTCCGTAACACCAAAACTGGCGGTGATGGGGCGATTATCCAAATGGACGTGCGGCGTATCCTCCAGTTCGCGGCGGATCTTCTCGGCCCGTTGTGTGATGGTGGCGTTGTCGCAGTCGGCGCTGAGCATCACAAACTCCTCGCCACCATACCTGGCGACCAGGTCGCCAGGCTGCGCTGATCGCTGCAAGAGGCTTGCGAACGCAATCAGCACTTCGTCCCCTGTCTGGTGACCGTAAGTGTCATTAACTTTCTTGAAGTGGTCGATATCGCAGATCAGAAGTGCACAAGGTTGGCCACGGTGCAAGTGAGTCGTTACGAATTCTGTGTGGGCGCGGTCAAATTCAGCACGGTTGGCGATGTTGGTCAATGGATCTCGAGTCGCCTTGATGTGCAACGTCTCGATACGTTGCTCCATCGTGATCTGTGGAGACGCGTCGTGCAGTAGCAACGTGGCACCTTGCATGATGCCGTCACTGCCTATGACCGGCACCATGTGCATGTCGATGCTCAATCGTTTGCCGTCGTGGCCTTGGATGGTCAGTCGTCGAAGCGTCTGGGTTCGCGAAATCAATGTGCGCGTGATCGGACAGGTGGTATCCGAAAGGGACGTTCCGTCTTCTTCGCGCAGGTGCATTAGTGCGGGGGACCAGCGCTGGTGTAATACGCTTGCCGCCGACAAACCGGTCAAGTCCTCTGCGGCACGATTCCACAACATGACTTGCATGTTGGTGTCGACAAATACAACACCGTCATGCATGCTGTCGAGCAGCTTCTGGTGAAAAAGAGTGTCGACACTGGTCGCCGCAGTGAGGCGCGAAGTGGTCAGCGTGTTCAGGGCCCAGAAGGCATTGGATTGCTCAGGGTCAAGGTCGTTGAGCCAGCGCCGAGACAATTGCGCTGACAGCTTGACACGGTCCGATGCCAAGAGGTCGCAGAACTGTTCCACCAGGGTGGGATCGAATTGCGTGCCGGCGCAGGCGAACAGTTCGGCAACCGCGCGCTCACGTGACATTGCACGCCGGTAAACCTGGTCGTTCGTCATGGCATCGTAGGCATCGATGATCGATATGACGCGCGCTCCCTGCGGGAGATCTGCACCTTTGCAATCGAACCCGGTTCGACTGCCATCCCACCATGCCGGCGCGTACTTGACGATGGACAACACATTTTGTGACGCGCAACAGCTTAGCAAGATCTGCTGGCCAATCTCCCGGTGGCGATCGATGGTCGCCACCTCTTCTCGATTCAAACGCGCGGGCTTCGTGAGGATGTGGTCGGGGACACCAATTTTGCCGATGTCATGCAGCAATGCGGCCACTTCCAGTTCATCGCGTTGGTGGTTGTCGAGGTCGAGGTTCAGGCCCCAAGAAGAACTGCCCAATGCCACGCGCAGGCAGTGCGCGGCGGTCGGGGCGTGTTTGGCGCGGAGTGCCACGAAAAGGGCACTGGCAAGCCCCAGACGGACTTGGATCAGTTGGTTCTGCCCGTTCGGCTCGGACGTATTGGCCGCTTCGCCTGACGCTTCACTCGTGGGCGCGGCGCAGCGCGCACTCGTAGCGGCCGACTCCGACTCGATCTCTGGGGCCGTTGGTTGATCAAGTTGATCGATTAGGGACGAAACCTTCGTCAGTTGAAGGTCGGTGTCCGTTCGGCTTGGCGCCAGGTTCGAGGGGTCGGTTTGAGGTGGTTCTGTCGAATTGGGCGTACTGTCCATAGAATTGCCTGTATCGTGCCCGGACGCACGAGGGCGCACGCTCACTGCGCTGTGGAATAATCGTGTTGCTGCATTGGGGCAGGGGAGCAGTTGGCGGCTGTTGCAACGCCTTGTGCTATTGAAAACTAGGTCTTACAACGACCAAGGTCAAACAGGCGGGGGGAGTGGCCTGAGTGGGACTGTGACAACTGTGATGGGTGCATCGTGGTCGGGCGACTCTGGCCCCCGTTGAACTGCATGATGTACTGGCAGTCCTATTCACCACCAAGAAGCCCGACCAACGGCTGACCGCGCTTCGATTCTTCCGCTCGTCCCGATTGAACGCGGCAATGTGAGGGGAGGGGCACGTGTTTTTGACGCCGAATTCGAGAGCTCCTCACGGCAGTCCGCCCTGCTATCGGCTCGTTATTGGACCGCAGACTCTTTTCGCCGAATCTTGCCGAATCGTAACCGAGAATGCGGATCATTCCGACAAGCACTACTCCTGATGGCAAACTGCACCGTGCCCAGCCCTGAGATGAGAGTCGGGCAACACGAGCTGAGCGTGGGGATTTCCGTAACCGTCTGACGCGGGTTTTTTGCGACGTGTCACGGGGTGGGTTGAGAACCGCGAATCCGCAGCGGATGTAATTCCGTATGGGCTGTTAAAAGCTCGCTGAGCTGTGGTGGTTCTGTTTATCCCGTTTTTTGTTCCGCGCGCGAGCGGTCGATGTGGGGCGCAACGACAGGTAGCCAGCAGTCGAAATCAGGCATCCTACGGGCAGATACGAGGCTGGGGTTGGCATCACACTTCTTTCTTGCCCGTCATTTTCTTTGCTCTCCACGGAGAACAGCCAGCAGCGCTCAGCATTTGACGGGTCCACACTACGAAATCGGTACCAATGGCGCGCTGTTTCTGCGGCGCAGCCGCTTGGTTCAAGGGCAAAGAAGATTACGGGCGAAGAAGAGCGCTTGGTGGATTACGTAGCGACGAGGCAACGGTCTCTCCCTGCTCGAACACAGCGTGCGTCAGTCCGAAACAAAAAGCGTCGTATCGACCGCCTGTTGAGCTGGCGAACGCTGGGGCTTTAGGGGGGAGCGTGGCCGGCATGCGGGACCGCAAAGATCGTCGATTTTGAGCGCCGGCGGCCCAGGGTGTGGAATTGACCGAAAATTCGTATGGCAACGGTTCAGGTTTGGTGGTGATTTGTGCCGAATTTTCTGAGAGGGAGCATCACATAAACGCAATTGGACTTTGGCGGTACCAGTTATGGAGTTTCGACGAGGTGGTCATCGTGGTGAGCGTCGGCGGCGCGTGTTGATCGACGAGCCTGCTGCGAGCGAACCGACCGGGAAATCCCAGCCAGCGCAGCGGCGCTCTGCAACCGCCACGCCGGCCACCGGGCCGGTGCAGCGGTATTCGGACGCTGCGTTATCGCCCCATCAGCCTCAGGTGACAGATCTGATCCCGACGCGGCGTTGGTCGAACTTGGTCCTTTTGATGCTGTTGCTCGCGTGCGCCGCTGGGATCGAGGCGCTCTACGGTTACTTGGCGCTGGGGCACACGCCCTACGACGTCGCTCTATTTCCGGCAATTGATCTTGGCACGCGCGGCAATGTGGCCACATGGTTCTCGTCCTCACTGCTGGCAACCTGCGGCCTGTTTGGGCTGTTGACTTACCAAATCCGGCGCCACCGAACGGACGATTATCGCGGTAGATATCGAATGTGGTGCTGGTTGGTACCGTTGTTCATGTTGGCGAGCATCGATCAAGTTGCCGGATTTCAGGAGTCGGTTCGAGCCGCATTGTTGCACATTGGCGGCATCCCCGAGTACGCCGACGCTCAGCTTGTTTGGGTGGCATCCATTGCCTTGATGGCGGGCGCCGTCGGTGGACGGCTCATCATCGAGATGCGCAGCTGCCGTTTAGCGAGTCTGATGTTGCTGATTTCACTTGCTGGGCTCGCGACGGTGGGAGCGACGCAATTGGGGTGGCTGTGGAGCGATGCGAGTGTGTTTCGAGTGATGGCTATTTCGGGATTGACCATGGGCGCTCATATTGCGTTGTTGATGGCCATTCTTCTCTATGCCCGCTTTGTCTACCGTGACGCGTCGGGGCAGGTGCCGGTGCGACGCACGCGCAAGCGCAAGGCCAAGTCGCGGCAGTCAGCAGTTGGGGTGGAGGATGACGATCAGAAAGAAACGACGGCGACACGGTCGCGTCGTGCGAAAGTGAGTCGCCAAAGTGGGGGGGAGGTCATTCGTACTGATCCACCTCATTCCCAACCGAGCAAGGTCGGAGCGGGCAGCAAGAGGGTTCTTGGCAAGAACACCACCGCAGGCGACCGCAGTGAGGTGGCCGAATCGGCAGAATCGTCCGATGCCGGCGGGCGACGGTCGCGCAAGGAAAAACGGCGTGTGGTTGCCGCTACTGCGACGGCCCAGCGCTCGACGCCCCAAAGCCCGACGGCCAACGCGGCGCCCGTCCAGAAAACGCGCGCGAGCAAGGTCACGACCGGCAAGTCGGCTTTGACCAAGTCCGCAGTCCGCAACGCTGCTTCCTTGTGTGAACTGGATGACGACCAGCTTGACGACCAGCCTCGGAAGTTGTCGAAAGCCGAGCGGAAACGGCTGCGCAAGCAACGTCGCAAGGAACGGCAAGACTGACGTTCGGTGCCGAGTTGAATTGCGAGTTGACGCGTCCACAGGGTTGCGCAACCACGGACGCCCCTTTGACCAACTGCGCGTCGAGCCTCTAATCTGAGCACTTGGCGGCGTGCGCCGCAGCGCGCGACTCGGTTCGTTCGACAATTCTGGCGCCGATGCGGGCGCAGTGAAGTGAGGCACTGAAGATGGTACGTACGAGATTCGCACCCAGCCCGACCGGTTATCTGCATATTGGCGGCGTGCGCACGGCGCTGTTCAATTGGCTGTTTGCCCGGCACCATGGCGGTCAGTTTGTCTTGCGCATCGATGACACCGACCGGCAACGGAACGTGCAGGAAGCGCTGCAGCCGATTCTCGACGGATTCCGTTGGCTGGGAATCGTGTGGGACGAAGGGCCGGAGGAGGGTGGCGCACACGGTCCCTATTTTCAGTCGCAGCGCGCCGACCGGTACGATTCTGCGGTTGCTCAATTGCTGGAGAGCGGTCACGCGTACCGCGACTTCGCCACGAGTGACGAGTTGCAGCAGCAGCGGGTGGCCGCCGAAGCCGAGAAGAAGTCCTTTGTTTACGATCGATCATGGATGGCGGAAACGGACGAGGCCGCCGAGCGCTATGAAGCGGAAGGGCGCAAAGCGGTCGTGCGGTTGAAGATGCCGCGCTCCGGGACGTGCCAGTTTCACGATCTCGTGCGCGGTGACGTCGAAGTGCAATGGTCGCAAGAACAGGACCACGTCATTCAGCGCGCCGATGGCACCTGTCTGTACCACCTGGCCAGTGTCGTCGATGACCATCTGATGGAGATCACGCATGTGATTCGTGCGGTGGAACACCTGTCGAATACGCCTCGGCAGATCTTCATTGCTCAGAGCCTGGGCTACGCGCTGCCCGAGTACGCCCATCTGCCCTACGTTGCGGAACCCGGTAGCTCGAATAAATTGAGCAAACGCAAGATCAAGAAGTATTTGCAGAACCAAGACTTCAAGAAACTGTACGAGCATGGCGCACGCATTGCTGCTTTGATCGGGCATGAAACGAGTGCCGAGACGTTCAATCCGGTACTGGTCGATTTTTATCGTACCGTCGGCTACTTGCCCGACGCCCTGCTCAACTACCTGTTGTTACTCGGCTGGTCGCTGGACGACAAGACGGAGCAATTCACTCGTGCGGCGATGATCGAACATTTTTCACTGGACCGGATCAATAAGGCACCGGCCAGTTTCGATCCGCAAAAGCTCTCCGCATTCCAGCAACGCGACATGCTGGCGCTCGATCTGGGCGCGAAAGTCGCAATGATGCGGCCGTTTGTCGTGCAGGCAAGATGGTGCGCCGAGCCCGTTACCGACGCGACGAATGTTCTGTTGAGCCAAATTGCCACTGCGGCGGGAGACCGAATCAAGACGGCTGGCGACATCCTTGACTATGCCGAGTTCTTTTGCGACGACGTGCAATTGGCTTACGACGAGAAGGCGTTCAATAAGCGGTTGCGAAAGGGGGATGCTGGCGAGTTGTTGGCGAAGTTTCGCGATCAATTGGCAACGCTCGATGTCCTCGATGTCGAAATTGCCGAGACCTGTTTGCGCCAGTTTATCGACGCCGAGGGGGTTAAGATCGGTGCGGTTATTCATGCGTTGCGCGTAGCGGTGACCGGTAAATCGGTCGGATTGGGGATGTTCGACAGTATGGCGATTTTGGGACGCGATCGCGTGTTGGGGCGCATCGACCGCGCCCTCGCTATGCTCTAAGATACCCAGTCGTACGAGTGGGTAGAGTGTCGATTTGGTTGCCACGGCATCGGTTGGGGGCCCGTGTGACCACGATGCAAATGAGCGCCGAGGTGTTCCTTGAGCCGCCCGCGCGGGAAGCGTTGCCAGGAGGCCTTCGATACCCTGGTCTCCGAAAATCGGCCGCTGCTTCAACAGCGGGCCTGCCCCAAATGTGATGCGAGTTGGCTAATAGGTCTTGTTGACGTAGGAGGTTGGTAATGGCGGTCCCAGCAGATCATGGTAGTGCGAAGCCTGGCAGCAAACCGAATGGCGGGAAAACTCCGCCACCGGCCGAGGAGCATGCCAACGTGCGCGCGCTGAATTTTATTGAACAAGTCGTCGAAGAAGATCTGCGCACCGGCAAATGGGACGGACGCGTGCAGACGCGATTCCCTCCCGAGCCGAATGGCTATTTGCACATCGGGCACGCGAAGAGTATCTGTCTGAATTTTGGTTTGGCTGCAAAGTATGGTGGACTCTGTAACCTCCGGTTCGACGACACCAACCCGACCAAGGAAGAGGACGAGTATGTCGAGTCAATTAAGGAAGATGTGCGCTGGCTCGGTTTCGATTGGGGTGATCGGTTGTTCTATGCTTCCAACTATTTCGAGCAACTCTATGATTGGGCGGTGCAACTGATCGAGGATGGCAAGGCGTATGTTTGCGATCTGAATGCCGAACAGACTCGCCAGCACCGCGGTTCGCTGACCGAACCGGGCGAGAACAGTCCGTATCGCGATCGGAGCGTGGCGGAGAACCTCGATCTGTTTCAACGGATGCGCGCCGGAGAGTTTCCCGATGGCACTCGTACACTGCGCGCGAAAATCGAGATGGCGTCTCCCAATTTGAACATGCGCGATCCGGTCATGTATCGGATCTTGCATGCAGTGCATCATCGGACAGGTGCCACCTGGTGCATCTATCCGATGTACGATTTTACCCATGGCCAATCCGATTCGATTGAGCGGATTACACATTCGATCTGCACGCTTGAGTTCGAGAACCACCGGCCGCTTTATGATTGGTACTGCCGCGAGCTGGAGATTTATCATCCTCAACAGCTCGAATTCGCTCGGCTGAACTTGACCTATACCGTCATGAGCAAACGCAAGCTCCTTTCGTTGGTCCAAGAGGGACGCGTTAGCGGTTGGGACGATCCACGCATGCCAACCATCTGTGGGTTACGGCGACGTGGCTACACGCCTGAGTCGATCCGTACCTTCTGCGACAAGATCGGCGTCGCCAAATTCAACAGCACGATCGACATGGCCGTGCTCGAAAATAGTTTGCGCGAGGACTTGAATCGCCGCGCTGCACGTAAGTTGGCCGTGCTGCACCCGTTGAAGGTCGTGATCGAAAATTATCCGGAAGAGCAAGTTGAGGAGCTCGAAGCGACTAATAATCCGGAAGATCCATCGATGGGAACTCGCAAGATACCCTTCTCGCGTGAAATCTACATCGAACAAAACGATTTCATGGAAGATCCTCCCAAGAAGTTCTTCCGTCTGACACTCGGTCGTGAAGTGCGTTTACGCTCGGCTTATATCATTAAATGCGTCGATGTAATCAAGGATGCCGATGGCAATGTGGTCGAGTTGCGTTGTACGTACGATCCAGATTCAAAGAGTGGTACCAGCAATGCGAAACGGAAGGTCAAAGGTACTCTGCATTGGGTTTCAGTGCCCCATGCGCTGCAAGCGGAAGTCCGACTGTTCGATCACCTGTTTAAGGAAATGGACCCGGAAAACGTCCCCAAAGGCGAGGATTGGCACGTGAATCTGAACCCCGATTCGCTGGAAGTTCGGACCGAGTGCTTTCTCGAGCCGAGTTTGCGCGATGCTCAACCTGGCGAGCATTTTCAATTCGAACGGCTCGGCTATTTCATCGCCGATACCGTTGATTCTCGGCCTGGGCAACCGATCTTTAATCGAGCCGTCGCGTTGCGTGATTCGTGGGCCAAGATCCAGCGTCGGGGGAAGTGAGTGGGAGAGAGGGAGAGAGGGAGAGTGGGAGAGTGGGAGAGTGGGAGAGTGGGAGAGTGGGAGAGTGGGAGAGAGGGAGAGAGGGAGATGTCTGCGCGATAAGCCTCGATAGGGGCGCGCTATGATTGCCTAGTGTGGAGCAAGGTCGCCGCGCATGCGGCGCACCTTGCGGAACTCTAGGAACGGCTACGGGAAACGTCTCGTGCGGCCCTTCAGGCCGAAGCCAGTGAAAGAAAAGTAGTGAAAAAAAGTAGCAACAACGACTTCGGAAATTGACCACCTCAGAGTGAGGGAGCGAGGCCGGCGCACTGCACTTGCAGCACGGCCGTCGCAGCCCTGCGTACCGTATTTCCAGGTCAATGCCTCGCTTGCTGTGTCGGCACGTTAATTTCCGTTTACGATGAGGCTCTTGCCGGATACTGCCAATGGCATGCACGCCTTTGATCGATCTGGGGGGGGGAAATTGACCAGGGTGCAGGTTCGTGCTAAAACCACTTCAAGATGCCGATTCGCTGGCACTCAGGGGCGGTTCGGAGCCGAAGATCGCTTGGTTCCGCTTTACGTTAGAGATTGAAATAGAACCGGTCTTGCGTTGAGAACCATTCTCAAGACACGCTTTCAGAATGACCAGCACGGATGGTATGAATGGCGAAGAATAAAGCTCGTAATCGGCGCGCGAAGTTGGCAAAGGCTCCGCAGCCGGCCATGATTCGCCGAACCCTGCAGAAGGGGGATGCCAAGGCTGCGCTAAAACAAGCCAAACTCTGTTTTCGAGTTGACGCGAGTCATGAAAACCGTGAGCTGTTGGAAGAGGCTTACATGGCGCGTGTCGAGCAGCTCCATCGAATGAAACTGGTGGCGGAAGCAAAGAGTGTCTTGGCGGAACTCGTGGCATTGGAGCCGAGTTTCTCACACGTGGTCGAGAGGCTGCCGCGCATGCGGCTGATCCTGGGGGACGCCGGTGCCGACGCCGAGTCCATCTTAGACGCGGAGCCCGCGTTATTGACCGAATTGGTTGACCAGGCAGTATTGGACAGCGGATCGGAGATTCCGAATATTGACGATTCGCGGTCACAAGTCATGGCTGTCCGAGCCGCGTTGCTGGCAGTGGAACGTGGTGACGATACCGTTGCGGGCGAGTTGCTGGCGACCATTCCGCGGAATTCACTCTTGGCCGATTGGCGCTTGTTCACGCGCGGCTTGATCGCCTTTTATCGTCAGGATATGACACGTGCCAACGCGAACTGGGATCGGCTTGCTGCGCCGCGACCTGCCAAGCGGATCGCCATGGCGTTGCGGGAGGCCAACCGGTCGCAGGGGGCCAGTGGCATGGCCGAGCATGAGGTGTCGGGTGCGGCCACTGGCGTTCTGAACCGTCTCAACGGTTATTTGCGATCTGATCCCGTCGTGAGTTTGTTGGAAAAACTTGCCGTCGCATGGCGTGCAGACCGTTCGGCTCCGTTCTTTAGATTGCTGGCCCGGTTCCGCGCGCTTCATTTCAGATCACACGAACACTTGTTTCGCCAGATGGTTGACATCACGTGGATGCGCGCAGCGCGCCAAGGGGATCACGAGGATCTCGACGGACTAATTGAAGTGGCGCCCGGGCCCCTACTTGACCCGCAGTGGCATCGTGCCAGGGCGTTAGTGGAGGAGAATGCCGATTCCTTCGATGAACGTTTCGATGCTGCAACGGAATGGGGGCGGTATGTCGAGGAGATTGACGAGTTGGTTGGTGTTGGGGACGCGGACCGGCCGATCATCAAGGCCCTGGTATGTCAGCGGTTCGGACAGTGTCTGGCTGAGAACTGGAGGTAGTTTCGGCGCATCTATCGTGCGAATGGCGGGCCCGATGAATTGGTTGATATCAAAGCTGTGGAACGCGAATTGGATGCTTTGGGTGAGGAGGCGGTGTATGCTTTTCGCCGGAGTATCAAGGCATATCCGGATTTGCAGGGCGCTTACTTCGAGTTGGCTAAACTGTACGAGGAACGCGAAGACGATGAGCATGCGGCGGGTGTGATGAAGGCGTTGGCTGCCCACGACCCAGACTGCCTGGCGGCGGCGCTCTGGCTAGCCCGCCATTACCTGGCTCAAGACGATCCGGCTGGCTCGGAGCGGTATGTGCGCACGGTCACGCGATTGCGGCCACGTGATCCCGATACCGTAAACTTGGGCTGGAATCAAGCCTTGGCGATGGTCCGAGGATTGGCCATCAAACGGCAGTTCGAGGCCGCTCGGACCGAGTTGACGCGGGCCGTCGGGACGGTACCACCGGGGGTCGAGCCTTACGTGCTTGACGTACTTCGTGCGGCGATCGAATTCAAGGCACGTAACGCCGAGGCCGCGAATCAACATGTCAAAGCGGCGCTGGGCAAGGTTGAAGAGCCAACGCCCATTTGGTTGCTGATGAGCGGTAATCTCGCGCGGATGCGAGTGGCACGTGAGTACAAGAAGGAGTTTGACGATCGTTTCAAGAAAGCGATCAAGCGTCCGGTAACCAGTGAATCGGCCGGCCACATGGCGCAGTTCTTGTTTGAAATGAAGATCGACAAAGTCCGGTATACCGGGTTGGCGACGCAGGAGAAACTATTCCTCAAAAAATTGGATCGTGCCGCAAGGATCGAATGGAGAGAGGCCGATTTGCGTCAAGTGTGCGAGTTCCTTGAATCACTGTCGCGTCATGACGAACTGCATATGGAGCTTGTGGAGATCGGCCTCGAATATTTTCGCGACATTCCCCACTATCATTACTGGTGTGGCATGGAAGAAACCAACAAGGGGCCCCGTCTTGCGCAAATCGAATTCGCTCTGGAGTCCCTGTCACATGCCATTGAATTGCATGAAAACGGGCCCGTGAAGCTGAGTCTCGAGCAGATTGCGAAAGCCAGGGAATCGTTGTCGTTGATCAAGGATTATCAGGAGCGTTGGGCGGACATGGGTTCGCTGTATCATGAGGATGACTTCGATGAGGATGACTTCGATGAGGATGAAGCTCGGGGGCCAGGGTTGTTGGGAGAGGGCGTTGGCACCGTCGAGAGGGTCAGTGATCATGACATAACACGCGTGATTGAGGCGATGCCACCGGAGGTCAGGATGGCATTGGATCTTCTTGCCGCAGGAACCGGCGAGAGTATCGAGGATGCGGTGCACGCTGTGCTGACATCTGATGGCGCCTCCGCTTCTGACGGCGCTGGGACGCAGCGGTCGACGAAAGCGGGGAAGAAAAAGACGGGGAAGAAAAAACGCCGCAAGTGACCTTCGCCGGAGTCGCGTCGGGGAGCCGCTTGGCGAGACTGGCCAGCGGCCCACTTGGTGCGATCGGTTGACGAGTGTTGATTGAGAGCGTTTTCCCTGAGAACGTGCCTCAGCACTCGCGGAGGAGCGACTTGGAGCCGAACGTCGCTTGGCTCTGCTCCACAGGAGACGCGGGAAGCGAACCGATCATGCGTTGGGAATCAAATTTAAAGCACGTTCTGAGGTTGCGATGCTGCTAGAAACCTATTCGGTCCTTGGACTCAAACCAAATGCGGACGACGTGGCGATTCGCGCTCGCTATCTGGAACTGGTAAGACAGTTCCCGCCGGAACGCTAGCCGAGGAAGGCTGCCGAGATTCGTGCAGCCTACGATGCGCTGCGTGATCCGGTTGCGCGGCTGAAACGCCACTTGTTTGACATTGAGCACCCGATTACGTTGGAAGGACTTGTCAAAGAGCAGACGACACTGGCTTTGGGCAGGCGGTTGCCGACGGACGTACTATTGTCATTGGGCAAGCCATGACGCGCTCGTGGTGGGAAAACGAAGAGATACTTCGCCAGTTCCGCGATTGGCTGACCCAGACTCGCGATGAAGTCGATTCGCTCGACGACGATGTTTGCCGGGACGTTGAACGTAGCGAGCTGTCAGCGTTCAGTGCGGAGTTACCCGGTGAGGAGCTGCGCAGCGCGGAGTTACCCGGTGAGGAGTTACCTGACGTTGGCTTGCTACAGTTGGTGGAAGCGTTTACCGCCATGCGTCATGAGCTGAAGTTGTACACCAAGGGGACGCGGAATCTGGAAGCCACGGTGACAAGGTCGCTCGAAGGGCTTGGGGCGGCCAGCCGGGTCTTTGAATCGGTGCAGGCGGACGAGCAGGGGGCGGCGCACCGCGCGGCGCTGCCGCTGGTGGAAACGCTGGTGGGGCTGGACGAAGGGCTGTTGCGTGCCGAGCAGGCATTTCGGTCGGCGCATCGGCAATTGACGCAAACGGCGCCGGACCGGTTGCGCGCGCGGTTGGAGCAGGAGTTTGCGCGGCAGTCATGGTGGGGACGCCTGCGAACAGGTCGCTGGTACGTTCAGACTCGTGAGTTGGCGTGTGCAGCGTTGGGGCAAGCTGCGGAAGAAGAGTTTGCCAGCTTGATGGAGGGAGTGCGAATGCTCCAGGAACGGCTGGCACGAGCCTTGCGTGATCAGGGGATCCAACGTATCGATGGGACCGGTCAGATTGTTGATCCGACGCGAATGACGGTCGTCGACCTGGTGATCGATTCGCAGTTGCCACCGGAGACCGTGGCCGAAGTGGTTCGGCCAGGTTATCTTTGGGGCGATCATATGGTCCGCTTTGCGGAGGTGCGCGCCGTAGCCCGTCAGGCTGGAACGTGACGTGAGCGTGGTAAAAGGTGGCGGGCATCGCCAGAGTGGCTTGGTTGGGGCTGGCTTTGGGCAAGGAAAGGGCAAATGGATGTCGGCAGCCTATGGGGTGACAGACTAGCACCGGCATGCTAGCACTGGCACGAGGCCGAATGGGGCTTGCCAGGCGTCTGGCAATGCATTGCGCCGTGCCGCAACTCGGTTGACGTGGATGCCCGATGGGGCGAGAGCGGATTGGTTTTTTCAGGCTATCAACACGGAGAAGTTTGTGATGGAACCCATTATTGGTATTGATTTGGGTACGACCAATAGCGCGGTATCGGTTATTCGAGATGGCGTACCGGTCGTGCTGGGTGGGGAAAACCGAGCAACCACATTGCCGTCCGTCGTTGGTTTTTCCAGTGATGGTCAGTTGTTGGTCGGCGAAGCGGCGAAGAACCAGGCGCTGATCGCACCCGAGCGGACGGTCAAATCGATCAAGCGGCAAATGGGCCAGGACGTTCGTATTCAGGTTGCTGACGACAGCTACTCGCCACAAGAAATTTCGGCGATGATCTTGCGAACGCTGAAAGAGATAGCCGAGCGGCAATTGGGGTGTCCCGTCACGCGCGCGGTGATTACGGTGCCGGCCTATTTTAGCGAGAACCAGCGCGAAGCGACGCGCGAAGCGGGTGAGTTAGCCGGGTTGGAAGTCGCTCGCATTATCAACGAACCGACTGCCGCCACGCTGGTCTACGAACCACAGTCGGCGCAGAGTGAGCGTTTGCTGATCTACGACTTGGGAGGTGGGACGTTTGATGTTTCCATTGTTCAGGTGGAACAAAACGTGGTCGAAGTCTTAGCCAGTCATGGCGATACGAAACTAGGCGGTGACGATTTCGATCAGCTGCTGCTGGATCATGTTTGCGATTCTTTCCAGGCGGAGCATGGTATTGACTTACGCGCTATTCCGGTTGCCCGGTCGCGGATGTTGCAGGCCGTGGAACGCGCGAAACAGGAGCTTTCGAGCGAGGCTTTTGTCACCGTTGCCGAAGAGTTCATCGTCGAGAAAGATGGTAAGTCGCTGAATCTGCAGTTGGAAATCGATCGACTCGAGTACGAGCCTATGATCGAGCCGCTGTTGAAGCGAACGCTTGAATCGGTCGACACTGCCCTGGCCGATGCGCGGGTAACGCCGGCTGACATCGATCGTGTGATCTTGGTGGGCGGCAGCAGCCGCACACCGTTGGTTCACCGGTTACTGAAGGAGCAGCTTGGCCACGATCCACACTTGGAAATCGACCCGGACCTTTGTGTTACGATGGGAGCCGCAGTGCAAGCGGGGTTGATTGCGGGAATTGATGTTGGGGCGGTGCTGGTCGATATTACGCCTCATACACTCGGTATTCAGTGTGTCGGTGAGCTGCATGGTCGTATTACCAATAAAGTGTTTTCGCCGCTGATTCCACGTAATACGGCACTCCCAGCGACTCGCTCGGAGATCTACTATACCGATTACGATGGCCAGGAAAAGGTACGTGTTCATGTCTTGCAGGGCGAACATGAAGATGTGGGTTTCAATGAGTCGGTCGGTGAGTTTATGTTGGAGGGCTTGGACGAAGAGGCTGAGGAAGGAAACGAGATCCTGGTTCGGTTTGACATGGACTTGAATGGCATCTTGACGGTGGTCGCGATTGAGCGAGACACTGGCCTGGAGAAACAACTGCGTTTGGAAAATGCGATAACGAAGTTCTGTGTCGACTCGCGCGACGAAGCACGGGCGAAACTGGCGAAGGTCTTTCAGGGGACATCGGAGCGTGCCGACTCGGGCGGGTCGTTGGACGCCGATAACACCGGGGGCAGCGTGGCCGATACGCTGGCTGCAAAAACGGAGTCGATGCTGGCTAGTGCCAGAGCGTTGATCGCCAAGGCGACGGATGAAGACGCCGCCGAGATTCAGGAACTGGTCGACCGGATCGAGCAGGCGATTGCCGCAAACGATGAAAAGAACCTGGCGGCCGCGAGTAGCCAACTTGAGGACGTGCTTTTCTATGTGGAGGACGCGTGAGCGAGGTGCCTGACCTGGCCGATCGGTTTTGCTGCCCGACTTGCCGTGCTCCGCAAGTGCTGTCGACGCGGTGTCGACGCTGTAAATGCGATTTAGAACTCGTCGCGGCAGTGCGCACGCAGACACTCAAGCTGCATCAGGCATGCTTGCGGTTTTGGCAAACGCGTAACGATGAACGGGCACTCGATGCGGCTCTCGCTCGCTATCGGCTTTCTCCTGACTCGACTTCGCGCCGCTTGCTGGCCGTCGCCTATTGCCGTCTCGGCCGCTATCAGGCGGCCATGACGGTCGGAGACTCGTCGGTGGATGGCGGCTGAACAGTATGCGCGTTACGCGGTTCTATCGGAACTCAATTGCATGCCATTGCACCGGCGCGTCAAGATCGCCCGCGTACTGCCGAATCTCGAATTCGATCGATGCCGGCTCCGTCGCCTTGGTCCCGTTGGCAGGTTTCGTATTGGGTTCGTCGCGTCGGATGACCGATTGGAGCGAGATGGTTTGTGGCGCGAGCTCAATGTGGTCGCGGTCCAGCACGGGAACCACGAACGATTTCAATGGAACGCCATTGGTGAGTACTTCGATACGCACCGGCGGATTGGCCTGCAGTGGGCAGCTGACCGTGATGATCAATTGTTGGCCTAGGTCGACATGTCGTATCTGCCGCACGAATCGCAAAGGCTTGGGCCCTTCGACCGCAACGCTCAATGCGAACCGGCTGTCAGCTTGCGATAGCTCGTCCCAGATGTTGTGGAAATGCAACCGCGTCTCGGCCGGTATCTGCCATTGCCAACCGCGGCAAGCGAAGAGTTGTTCTCTGGTTTGCTCGGCCACGCGTTGTTGTATTGCGTCGCGATCAAAGTGAAGTGTGGGGTCGAGCCAATCGGCGCTGTCGCGGATATCGAGTGGATCGGCATGAGCGGGCCGCGCGGTGTGGGCGAAGTCGACTTGCAATACGAGCGTACGTGGAGCTGCTGCGGACGGGAACTCCAGCCTGCCGAGTGCATAGGCCTGGTGGCAGCCGACGATTACGGGTGTTTGAAAAAGTGTCTCGGTGGTCGCCGACTCGATTCGCACTTTCGCTTGCACGCAGCCGCCAGCCCCGGCTAACGCATCAAGTCCCACGAATCCGCTTACCGCCGTGACGAACGTTGGCAGCTCGAAACGTAGCTCATTGGTGGCGTGGATTCCAAAGCCCCAGCCGAAAACGCCTGGCCCGCTTTCGAGCCAGCCCCCTTCCACGTTGCGATCGCGCTGCCATGGCCGACCTTGAGCGGCCAAGGGCGAATGCTGTCTCACCATGGTTGGACGTATGCGACTGAGCGGCGTTTCGCTGGCGTCGAAAAAACGCCGCATTGGGATCTGGTCACCCCGCAGCCAGAGTACATCCAGGCTCCATGCCGGTTGAACGCCTTGCATCCAATAGCTGGCTTTGGTGTGATCTGGCGGACGGAGTACGCGCTGACGTTGCCACGATGTCGTGGCTACGACGCCCCGTGATGTCTCGAACTGGAGTAACTGCGCGGCACCCTCCGGGTTGAGGATCGCCAGCTCGTCGATGACCTCCGACCAGACCGACTTCTTCGGAAAATTGAGCTCGGCCAGCTCACTCCATGGAATAGTGTGGCGACCGTCATCGGCTAACAACGTGACGGAATCGTTGCCCCAACGCAGCGCGCGGAACGGGATGCGACGCCCGTCACGCGACCAAACCGTGCTCGGTTGGTACGCATGCCCTTCGTTCTGCCAGACGATTCGCCGCACTGACGCCGCGCGCACACGTATCAGTGCGTTGGCCCTTTGCCGTGGTGGACGCGTTGCGGTGACGCTGCGAATGACCAGATGAGGCGGTTGTGACGGAAACTCCTTGCGGCCGTCCGAATAACCGATTACGTTACCTGGAAGCCGGTCACCGGTCCATGTTTCCAGCCATGCCTCTAACGGCCCAGCCATTTCGGATTGCCGATCGAAGATCCAACGTAGCGTGGGATCGGAAGGAGACCATTGGTGATTGTCAAGTCGCACTGATTGCTTGGCAGGTTCCCATCCGGTGATCCGGTCCGCTTGTTGGCGCGCTCCGTTGGTCAAGCCGATTTCGTATCGCATCTCAGGCTGCGGCGCAGCGGCCTGAAGGTAGGTGACCGGCACCGGAAGCGTCGCGCAGCTGAGCAACCACAGACGTAAAAGCGGTGACGAGTAGCGGCGATGTTGGAATGCATTCAGGAATGGGTGGGTGTCAAACATGGTTTTATTATAGCCCTCACCACGTGGCTCTCTAGGGCCGAGCAATGTCTGGCATGGCCAAACGCCGTGTGCGATTCGCGGCACTAGCGATACGCGGCACGTGCTGACATCCGCGCTGCCACTTCCGGTCAGCCTGCTGCCGCAGCCCAAACGCACTTGCAGTTTCGAGGTGATGGTCAATAATGCAGGGGCGTGGGGAGATGTCGCTGCGCGCCGGACAGACTGAATCACAACCGCGCGAGGCGGTTGGCGCCGAGCCAAGAGAGGACCGATGCCCGGCGTCCGTTGCAGCAGGCTAACGTGTTACATGTAAATAGAATGCACAAGTGGAAAAATAGGATCCGAAATCATGCCGCTGCTTGTTGTTGGAACGCTGGCGTTAGACAGTATTGAAACCGTTGGCTCGTCGAGAGAGGCGTTGTTGGGGGGGTCGGCTGTTTATTTCTCGTATGGGGCCAGCTATTTTGCGCCGGTTCATCTGGTCGGGGTCGTCGGCGAGGACTGGCCGAGCCAGCACACGGAGCTCTTGGTCGCGCGCGGTATCGACACAAGTGGGCTGCAAGTCGTGCCGGAGGCCAAGACCTTTCGCTGGAAGGGACGGTATACGGCCGACCTGACGCAACGCGAAACGGTCGATGTGCAGCTGAACGTCTATGGCTCGCATAAGCCCGAATTGCCCGATACTTTACGGCGGTGTCCGTTTTTGTTCTTGGCCAACGGTTCACCGACTCTGCAGCTGGAAACACTACAGCAAATGACCGGGCCACGGCTAGTGATTGCCGAAGCGATTGAGATGTGGATTCGTGATGCGCCGGATGAATTGCGGCAATTACTGCAGCGTGTCGACGGTTTTGTGCTGAGTGCCAGTGAGGCACGTCAGTTGACCGGCGCGGGCAACTTGGTGCGGGCGGGCATGATGATTCGAGAAATGGGGCCGGCGTTTGTCGTGATCAAGAAGGCCGAACACGGGGCGATGTTCTTCTCGAAGCATGAAACCTACGTGTTGCCAGCGTACCCGACGCCAGATGTCGTTGATCCCACCGGTGCCGGTGATAGTTTCGCGGGAGGCATGATGGGGTACCTCGCGCAACAGGGCAATTTCGAGCCGAAAACGCTCAAGGAAGCGATGGCCTACGGCGTGCTCGTCGCCAGCTTCACGGTAGAGGACTATAGTTTGGATCGACTGCGCGGTATCGAACGTCCTGATATTGAGCTGCGCATGGAGCGTTACCGACGCATGTTGAGCTTCTAGTCACGAGCTGAGAGTCACGAGTTGAGAGTTGTTGTGGGGCGTGGATGTAGAATGGATCGCTGATGCGTAAAACAAAAATATTTGTTGCAATTGAGTTGTCTCCTCTGGTGCGGCGGCGAGCAACTGATTTGATCGAGCGGCTCAAGACGAGCGAAACTCGAGTGAATTGGGTTGCCCCGGAGAATATGCACATCACGTTGAAGTTCCTGGGTGAACAGTCGGACAGTGATCTGGCTATTGTTTGCCAAACGGTGATTAAGGCCGTCCGGGGACTGTCTCCGTTCGAGTTTCGTTGTCACGGAGCGGGTGCCTTTCCCAGTTGTCAGCGTCCCCGTACGTTGTGGGTCGGTGTGCAGCAAGGGGCCGATGCGATCGGGCAGTTGCACCGTCGCGTTGAGGAAGCGCTTGCCGAACTTGGGTATCCTAAAGAGAATCGCGCGTTCCAGCCGCATCTGACCATTGGTCGTGTGCGGTCGGGCGGTCCAGCGGCGGAGATTCTAGGGCAACTGGTCCAGAAGGCGGAAGATTTTCAGGTCGGCATGGTCCAGGCGGACGAAATCGTTATCTTTGGCAGCTTCCTTCAACGCGGTGGGCCTCGCTACGAAGTTCTTGCACGCGCCTCACTCGGCGCTGGCGATTAGGATGTGTGGAGCACATGAGTGAGGCTGACCGACCGACCGTGTCGTTCGTTATGAGATTGCGCCTTTGCCGCGTCGCTCTTGCGCGATCATCTCGGAGGGGCTTCTCACGCGAATCGAGAGCGGATAGCCAGAAGGCGAGGCCGGTGGAGGGCGATGGACAAACAACGAGCCTTCAATGCACGTCCAACTTCATTTGGCCAAACCGTGACCAAAACGGAATTTTTCCACTCGCGTGACCAGACGTGTCCAGGCATCTGCGATTCTCTTATTAGAGCCAGTCGAATTGGCTTGACACGTCGGCACGGGTATGGTATTCATTTGTACACTGACTTGGTCTTCGGTGGAGTGATGTACCGTGCCTTTGGGGCCGCGTGGGGGGCTTATTTGTATTGCCACCCATTTTGGGGGCCCCAGTTGCTCGATTGCCGCATGTAGCTGATAAAGGAGTTGAAACATGGTTGCCACAATTGACTCGACAAACACGTTGATGCCGAAGAAAGACGCTATAGCCAAAAAAGACACGGCGAAAAAAGACATGGCGAAAAAAGACATGGCGAAAAAAGACCAGACGAGCAAGTCAGCGAAGGGGGCGAAAGCTGTGCCGTCAGCGACTGACAAGATGGCCGCCAGCAACCCGCTGCTGAAGACAGCTTTACAGCAGATCGACAAGCAGTTTGGTGAGGGCTCGATTATGGCCTTGGGCGGCGAGGCCAAGATGACCATTGCCGGGATTCCCACCGGCAGTTTGTCGCTGGACATGGCGTTAGGAGGGCAGGGGGTCCCGCGTGGGCGGATCATTGAAGTGTTTGGCCCCGAGTCGAGTGGCAAGACCACCTTGGCATTGCACGTGGCGGCCGAAGCTCAGAAGCTTGGCGGGATTGCCGCGATCATAGATGCCGAGCACGCTTTCGATCCGAGTTGGGGCAAGAAGTTGGGAGTGGAATTGGAGACGTTGCTTGTCAGCCAACCGACCTCGGGTGAAGAGGCGATGCAGATCACGGAGATGTTGGTCAAGTCGAATGCGGTTGACGTGATCATTATCGACTCGGTTGCCGCATTGGTTCCGAAGAAGGAGTTGGAAGGCGAGATCGGCGATTCGCACGTTGGTTTACAGGCTCGGCTCATGAGCCAGTCGATGCGTAAATTGACCGGAGCGATTGCCAAGAGCAAGACGGCGGTGATTTTTATCAACCAAATTAGCGAGAAGATTGGTGTGATGTTTGGCAGCCCCGAGGTGACTCCCGGTGGCCGAGCGTTGAAATTCTATTGTTCGTGTCGTATTGATGTGCGCCGAATCGGCCAGCTCAAAGATGGTGAAATGGTTGTCGGCCAGCGTGTGCGATGCAAGGTTGTCAAGAACAAAGTGGCCCCGCCCTTTCGCGTGGCTGAGTTCGACATGATGCACACGCATGGCATCAGTTACGAAGGGGATGTGTTGGACTTGGGAGTTGCCCAGAAGGTCGTGGCACGCAGTGGATCGTGGTTCAAGTATGGCGACTGCCATCTGGGCCAGGGCAAAGAGAAAGCTCGGAAGTTTCTGATCGAGAACCCAGAGACGACGGAAGAGATTAAGCAAAAAGTGCTTGCTGCCGGCGGCTTTGGTTTGGATGTATCTCTCGGAGATGCGGCGGAAGAAGATGAGAAATAGGCCTCGGACGGCGCCAGTGTTCACGCGTTTGCTGCGCGCGTGGTTACTGTCGCATGACGGCACGAGGTGCGACTTTGTACCATCGCAGGAGCGTGTGAATGTTGCGAGACTATGATGGAGACCCTGGTCGATTCGTGGCAGCGCGATATTGCTTGCCCTCTATGGCAGTCGTGCTGCTCGCTCTGCTCACCACGTGCGGTTGGGGGCAAGAGCCGAATCGATATCAGGCGGCTGAGGCGATGCAGCAGGTGCTGGTTGATGCGATTGCTCGGGCGGAGCGATCCGTGGTGGCCATCGCGCGCGTGCGCAAAGGCCAGCGCGGCATTCGTGGGCAGGCGCCGCGCAATGATTTTCCTTTGCAACGCGTTACCGTTCCCTTGCTGACCGTGACGCCGACGAGCCCCGATTTTGTCCCCAACGAATTTGCCACCGGAGTGGTGATCGACCGGCAGGGGCATATCTTGACGAACTACCATGTGTTGGGAGACCCTAACGAGAACGATTATTATGTTTGGGTCCAGCGTCGGCCATTTCGAGTGACGCGTGTGGAGGTGCCCGAAGCGGTGCGTGCCGGTGATCCGTGGACCGATCTTGCTGTGCTGAAAGTGGCCGCGAACAATCTCGAACCGATCGCCCTGGGCGATGCGAGTAAGCTGCGGAAGGGCATGATTGTGATTGCCTTAGGGAACCCTTACGGGATCGCACGTGATGGGTCCGCAAGTGCCAGTTGGGGGATCGTATCAAATCTGCGCCGGGTGGCACCGAGCCGGGATTCGACCAGTCGGTTTGGATCGACCGTACAGTCGCTACATCAATTTGGGACCTTGCTGCAAACGGATGCGAGGTTAGAGCTTGGTACTAGCGGTGGTGCGTTAGTCAATTTGAAGGGTGAAATGGTCGGTTTGACGACGTCGCTGGCGGTCGTGGGGCAGGAGCAGGGAGCTGGTTTTGCCATCCCTGTCGATGACGCTTTTCGAAAGACCGTCGAAACGCTTAAACAGGGGCGGTTGCCCGCCTATGGGTTTCTCGGAGTTCAGCCCGATCATCTTTCGTTAGCCGAGCGGCAGGCGGGTAAGTTTGGAGCGTTAGTGGCTTATGTCGTGCCAGGTACTCCTGCCGAGCATGCGGGAGTGCGTGAGAATGATGTGATCACGCATGTTGACGGCCAGAAAGTCGTTGACAAAAACTCGCTGTTTCGTGAATTGAGTCGTTTGCCTGCCGAGTCGCGCGTTGCGTTGACCGTGACGCGTCGAGATCCTATCCTCAAACGTGCTCGGACAACGACCCTCAATGCAGTCTTGTCCAAGAAATATGTCGAAGCGGCGCAGAAGGCGTTTGCTCAGATGAAGGAACCGAGATGGCGCGGCTTGCGAGTTGAGTATTCTTCGGCGCTGCCACCGCAGTGGAATACGGAAGGTCCTCAGGCAGTGGACCCGAAAGGGTGTGTCGCCGTGTTGGAGGTGCAACGTGATTCGCCGGCTTGGAAGGCGGGACTGCGACGGGGGCAGTATATTAGCCATGTCGATTCGCGACGCGTCTGCAGTCCCAAGGAGTTCTACGCTGCGGTGGGCGATCAGCAAGGCGATGTGCGTTTGCAAATCACCGTGTTGAGTGGCAAGGATGCGATTCGCACGGTCGCTGCCGGAGCTGAATGAACTCCTCCCGCGTTGCTGGGATGGATGCGGCCAACGCTGGAAATTATGCCGTTCTGGGACCGATACAAGCGACTGGCATGGCTCGTGTCTCGCGTCACCAAGGGGCCTTTGCTGGGGCCTGCCGCCCGGGTCTCCTCACCCTGTTTTCGGGCTGGCAAGAATGCTTCGGTGAGTCTGCCGGGTGGTCGTGCGTAGTGGCGGAATACGAGTCGTGCAGGGGCTCGGGATGTACGCTCTGGTTGGGACGTCGCGCGCCATCTGGTGGTGATTTGTCTTGTCGGATATCATGACCGACTTGTCTTGCACCGTGTGAAATTACTTGACGTTTTGAGCAAAAAAAACACCATGAAAACGGACGAATTACGTGACAGGTACTTGGCGTTCTTCGAATCGAAGGGGCACACGATTTGTGGGAGTGACGTCTTGGTACCGACGTGGGATCCATCGGTACTGTTCACGCCGGCCGGGATGAACCAATTCAAGGACCATTTTCTGGGTAAGGTGAAACTCGATTTCACGCGTGCCACCACGTGCCAGAAATGTCTACGCACCGGCGACATCGAAAACGTTGGCCGAACTGCTTATCACCACACCTTCTTCGAGATGATGGGCAATTTTAGTTTTGGTGACTATTTCAAACGTGACGCAATCCATTGGGCGTGGGAGTTTTGCACGGACAAGAAATGGTTGGGGATCGATCCACAGCGCCTATCGGTGACGGTGTACGAGGACGATGACGAGGCGGCTGGTATCTGGGCTGACGATATTGGATTGCCAAACGGCCGCATTGAACGGATGGGCGAGGCGGATAATTTCTGGCCTGCCAGTGCGCCGAGCGAGGGGCCCGATGGTGTGTGTGGTCCATGCAGTGAGATTTTCTTTCAAGACAATTTCGGCGAGACGGTCGAGATTTGGAATCTGGTCTTTACTCAGTTCAATCGAGTTGGTGACGCGCCTGACAACCTGCGTCCGCTTCCGAGTCGCAACATTGACACGGGAATGGGGTTGGAACGGACAGCGGCGGCGATGCAAGGTGTCGCGACCAACTATCACATCGACATATTGCGCCCGATTGTGGAAGCTGCTGCGCAGATATGTAGCCACACGTATGCTCCCGATAGCGAGGATGGACGCCGGTTTCGTCGCATTGCCGATCACGTGCGCGCTTGCACCTTCGCCGTGCATGAAAATGTTTATCCCGGCGCGAAAGCGGAGAAGTACGTAATCCGGCGATTGCTGCGCCGTGCGGTGTTGGATGGACGCCAATTGGGCGTGGAGCAACCCTTCCTTTTCGAGCTAGTTCCGGTTGTGGTTGAAATGATGAAGAATGCGTATCCCGATCTGCAAGACACTGCAGATCGCGTTGCGCAAGTGATTAAACAAGAGGAGAATTCGTTTTTTTCAACTATCGACGCGGGACTGGCGCGAGTCGACGGCATCTTCTCGATGATGGAAAAGAACAACCGAGTAATGGTCGATGGCGAGGATGCGGCCGAGCTGTATACGACCTATGGCATTCCTCCCGAGCTGGTCGAATCACTGGCGGCTGAAAGGAACTTTACGTTTGATACGAAAGGGTTCCGCAGAGCGATGGATCAGCACGGAATCGATTCGAGGAAGACACAGATCGAGCTTTTTAAGACGGGACCGATTGAAGCGTTGAAAAAAGTACTGCATTCGACCCCTTTCGACGGGTATTCTACCGAAGAGGCGGATGCGGAGATCAAAGGGATCATCGCTCAGGACCAATTGTGCGACAAAGTAAACGAAGTTGGCCATGAACAACCGGTGCGAGTCGTCTTGGATCGAACGCCTTTCTATGCTGAGTCGGGAGGGCAAGTTGGTGATTCGGGTGACCTTATTGGTGAGGATTTTGCGTTCCGTGTATCGGACACTCAGAAAGATGGAGATCTGATTGTACACATTGGCCATTTGGTGTCGGGTGAGATGCGTGCTGGCGCGACGGTACGCGCCCGAGTCGATTCAAATCGACGACGTGCCATTCGGCGCGCACATTCGGCGACGCACATTCTTCATTACGCGTTGCAAAAACACGTCGGCCGCCATGCGCAGCAGCAAGGATCGAAAGTGGATGGCGATTGGCTGCGTTTCGATTTTACGAATATGACGCCGGTGAACGATGACGATTTATTGCGGATCGAACAGGATATTCAGCAACAAGTCGCTGCGGCCGAACCGGTTGTGTGGGATTACGTGCCTTTGGCCGAGGCCCGCGAGAAGGGCGCCATGATGTTGTTTGGTGAAAAGTATCCGGACCCGGTGCGATTGGTCTCGATGGGTGAGTTCAGTCGTGAACTATGTGGTGGCATCCATGTGGAGAATACGCAGGAGGTTGGAGATTTTGAGATCCTGTCCGAAGAGAGCGTATCGGCCGGAAGTCGACGAATTGTTGCCTTGACCGGCGAACGTGCGCGTGAGAATTTCGAGAAGATGGATGCCACGCTGCGGGAAACGGCCGATTTGTTGCAGGTCGATCCAGGCGGAGTCGTAGCCAAGACACGACTACTAACGCGTACACTACGGGACCTCCGCAAGCAATTGGCGTCCGGAACGCGACCGGCTGCGGAGGTGGCGGACGAAACGACTGGAATCGGCGACGGTGATACGACGACATATGCTGCACGTCGTGCCGCGTTACGTGAAGCCGCGCGCGAGTTGAACGTGGCTCCTTTTGAAGTTCCGCAACGCGTTGCCTCGATCGTGACGGAAGTGGAACAGCTACAACAGCGCGTTGCTGAGATGGAAGCAGCGGGCGTTCTTTCGGCCGATGCCCTGATTGAGTGCGGTGAGATGCTGGGCGATGTGTGCGTGGTGGTCTGTGAAACGCCAGGAGCGAATGTCAGTTTGATGCGTCAGCTAATCGATCAGATCCGCAAGAAGACGGGCAAAGCCGCAGTGTTGCTCGCCGCTGCTCAGGGACCGGGTAAGGTGACAGTGGTCGCCGGGCTCAGCCGTGATGTCGTCAAACTTGGTGGCAATGCCGGGGACTGGGTGAAGCGGACTGCAGGCATCATGGGCGGCGGTGGCGGCGGCCGGCCCGATATGGCTCAGGCCGGAGGCAAGTCGCCGGAGAAACTTCCGGCTGCACTTGAAGAGGCACGCCAAGCCATACGAATCGTGCTGCAGGACGCGGCTAGCTAACGCCGCGCCAGCGGAGTGAATTTCGTCTCTCCCTGAATATTGTGAAGAGCCATCATCCGCCGCACATGCTGCGAGACAACCGTGCTGGGAACAGCATTAGGCCCAGTCGACTTCCAGTTGATTGTCGATTTGCTCGACGCCGTCAACGCGACGAATGGCTTCTTGGGCCATTTGCTTTTGGAAGTAGCTGTTGACTTTGCCGGTCAAGACAACCGTTCCCGCGTCGGCTTCGTAGTCGAATTTCCGACCGAATAGGTGAGGGTTGGCGGTCAGTGCGTCGCTCAGCCGCGTTGCTAGACAATCGCTGGTGCGGTAAATGGATGGTGCCCCGGTCATACGCTCGTTCCAAAGTCAAGAGTAGTGCGTTCGGTTGTGCGGGCGTTGCACGCACGGACGTCGATTCGTATGCCACGGATCGATCTGCAAGGAGGTTGGTGATATCACAGGCCATCGCCACGATAACCACCAGGCACTCACCCATGGTCTGCTGGTGCTATCTTGGCAATAGAGTGATTTCAGCTATAGGAGCCAGGACGTGTCCAACAAACGTCCTGGCGTTACCTCGCAGCAAGCTGTTTTTGAAGCGCGGCTCCAAAACAGTCTCCGTGGCATCTGTCGCCGTCTGCCCCATTGAATCGACATTCAAACGCTGGTTGTTCGCCTGTAAACGTTGAGAATATCGGTGGTTTGCATGTGAGTCGTCTGATTGTGTAGATTATGACGAACTTCGCGCGCGACACGAGGATTCACGGCCTTTTCAAAGGATCCTCGGAATTGCCATCTGGCCACAACCGGTCGGTCGATACATGGCCTTAACGACGGCGATTGGCGCCTTTGGGCATCGCCTTCCCGCGTCTGTTACGCCGGTTCTGCTATGTTAGAAACACCCGTAGCGCTTTACATCGGGTTCGCTAACTGTGAATCTTGCTTTCACTCGCGATTGCGTATCGTCCGCTGTTTCAAATGCGCGCTGTCAGCCAGTTCCGACCTGGGCGCCTCAAGACTCAAATCGAATCTAACAAAGTGTCCACCTCGCGCGTGCCGGACAGACCGGTGCTCGATTCCCTTCCAACCAAGTGTCCGCCTTCTGCGCGACCCAAGAAACATCAGATTCGACCGCCGCTTGCAACCCTGCCGAGGGGGTGGGGTGACAGGCGCCCGTCATCTTCACCTGGCCGCACATGGGGGGGCCCCTCTTTGCCACGTTTTCTGCCAAGTCAGGTGCCCTCAAATTGCTACACGGTCCGTAGAATGCCCGTGCACGGAGCGGGTACGTGCTTTCGTTCGCCCCAT
>JAJRVM010000188.1 GCA_024277285.1 Planctomycetota bacterium | reverse complement strand
GATGATCCTAGTGCCGCGTCAGTTCGGAAACGCCAGCTTCAGGGAAGTCGGGAGACAGTTGGGATGAACATCGAGACGTACGACATCGTGATGCTAGCAGTGCTGGCAATCGCCACCCTTTGGGGTGCCTGGAAAGGGCTGGCGTGGCAGGTCGCGTCATTGGCGGCGATCTTTGCAAGCTATCTGGTGGCGTTCCAGTTTCGCGAGATTTTTGCCAAGTGGATTCCGGTGTCGGCGCCGTGGAGCATTTTCTTGGCCATGCTGTTGCTGTATATGCTCACGTCGGCCGGCATCTGGGTCATGTTCTCGTGGGTTGCCAAGTACATCGATCGGTTCAAGTTGAAAGAATTTGATCGTCAATTTGGTGCCTTGCTGGGGTTCGCCAAAGGCGTTGTCCTGTGCGTCATTATCACGCTGTTCGCGGTGACGTTATTGGGTGATCAGCAACGCACGACAATAGTCAACTCCAGAAGTGGCTTTTACATTGCGGTCTTGTTGAGCAAGTCACATCGGTTCCTGCCGAGCGAGGTGCACGACGTCTTGAAGCCGGTTTTGCACGCTTTGGATGACCGGTTGGAATCGTCTGATGGGGCGGCGTTGGAGCAGGGGGAAGGGGACGCCGAGGGGCCTGTTCCGGTTCAGCTCAACACCTGGTGATCGCTGGTGATCGCTGGTGATCGCTGGTGATCGGCTATCGGAGTCGGCGGGACAGGGCGGTTTTGGCGCACGTTCTGAGGCGTCGCTGCGCGTCATTGACGGTGGCGGCCGCGATCGGTGCCGCAGGGCCGTCGAACGCGAAACGGCTGTTTTTCCCGGGAAAAATGAAGCCATAACCGAACATAAGAAACATTATCGGACGTTGCAGGGAGGCTGTAATAGCAGAGTCCAGAGTCCAGAGCTGAGCGTCCAGAGTCCAGAGCTGAGAGTCCAGAGTCCAGAGTCCAGAGCTGAGAGTCCAGAGTCCAGAGTCCAGAGTCCAGAGTTGGGAGTTGGGAGTTGGGAGTTGGGAGTACGAAAAAAGCCGCTCTCGGTTGAGAGCGGCTTGGGGTGGCGGAACGCCGGTCGAATCTTACTTGACCAGTTTCAGCGGTCGGCTGTCGGCGATCGCGCGGAACACTTCAAACAGGCCGACGCGATAGGCGTCCACCGTTTGGCCGCCCGGGATATTGAAGTGCCGCGAATCGGTAATCTCAGCGACCGAGTCCATCAGACCGGTATCGGCTCCAGCCCCCAGGCTAATCGCCACGATCGGGATGTTCTGTGCCGCGGCCGCTGCGGATTCGTCAAGCACCATGCTGTAGGCCGCCGAGGTATTGTACCGTCCGTTGTTCCAGTTGGCGCGACCATCGGTCATCAGGACGATCATCTTGAACGCGCCGGCGCGACCTTGTTGTTCCAGTTCGATCCGTGCGGTCTGCATGCCGGCACCGATATTCGTGTAGCGATGGTAATGGCCTGCCTGACGATGTCGCGTCAGGTCAACGACCAGGTTGAAGTCGTGTGTCAGGCCGGTTTCCAGGATGCCATCGCCATCGGGGGCGTTGTAGATGGCCAGGCCGATGCGGTCATTGGTGTCAACTTGAGTCACATAGTCCATGAACACATCGACTGCGTCCTTGACGGCCGTGACGGGTTGAGCGCTAACTTTCCACAGATCGGCGGTTTGGTAGTTGCATGGCTTCCGTTCGAGCCAATAGTTGATCAAGCTGGCATAGCCGAACATATAGCGGAACCCGGCGTTTCTGTTGTCGCTGTCGTAGCGGCAGTAGTCAATGTAATTTTCCCAGCTTCCTGAGGCGTAAGGGTAGCTGACGCCATCGAGTCCCATCGCGGTCTTGATCTTGGCGCGGATGGAACCGGAGTCCAAGTCGAAGTACTCGCCATAGGTGGACGACGGATTAGTGCCATTGGGACCCGACTTGACCCATGCGTAATAGATGACTTTGCCGTTACCGAATTCACCGCTGTTTGCCGAGAGTCCGTAGTAGCTGGACTTGCTGCCGTCCGAGTATTTGACGATGACGTTGGTGAGCGGTTTGGTGGAGGTTACTTTGATCTTGGTGTAGCGGTACTCCACTTCGATCTGCGGCAGATCGGCGGCGGCTGGCGGGATGCCATCGATGGTCGCATACTGCGGATCGAATACCATATCACCATAGACGGGCGAGCCAAGTTCTCCGTACATCGTCTGCAGGCCTGCCATGATAGCGTCTTTTCCGAACGTATAGATTCTCTTGAACTCGCTGTCATCGTTCATGGACCCTGAGAAGTCGAGCACGACCATGATATCGCGCGGCTGGTACATGGCGATCGCATGTGACGTGACTGCGAAGTCCTGATGGCCGAGGGCACGTCCAAAGAAGAACGGCAAGTTCGGGTAGGTCATCGAGACTGAAATTGCCGAGGGCAGCGCATTGGTTGTCTCGAACTGGCCCGTGTTGGCGTTCCAGTTCCCCCAGGCAATGTCGTAATCGGCGGAGTGTTCGGCGAGAAACTGCGCGGTCAGTTGAGCAAGTTCATTGTCAGTCACGATACTCGCGGGTTTCCCGACTGGATTGCGTACCAAGTATTCAATCACCGACTGATTGGCTTGGTCGGTTCCCTCGACGAGCCCGGCTGCTCCTGCCAACGCGGCGGCGTCGACGGAGCGATCGAGTTGGGTCTGCATGGTGTACATGTAACCCGTGTCGATGCTCATAGCCAGCATGGCGAGCATGACGATCATCAGGATGGCGGCAAGGACAAGGATGGCTCCCTTGCGACGTGGCCGCTGGTGTGTGGACAGTGTTTTACGAATGTGAGCGAGCGATGGACGCATGATAAGACTCCGACGCGAAGGCAAAACTCAAGAGTAGGCGAACGTAGACTATGTGATGAGAGATCCTTGGGGGATCCAGTCCATCTAAAACATAGTTCACATCTGGACGATGCGCGGCCCGCGCGCTCATCCTTTCTTGAGATTTTTTTGGATGCTCGTGGCATCAGAGAATCGTGCTGCGTCGATTGCGTGGAAGATTGCGGCTAGTGACCGTAGTGCGTCACGTGGTCCGCATGGCTGTTGTCGTGGCGCTGTTGTCGTGGCAACGGCATCCTTGTTCATACAGCAGGTGCCCCCTGCCGTCGTTCCGTGACAGTTGCGTTGCCCGTGTTCTCTTACTGCGTTCTTCTGCTTCGTTTTTCTACTACTGTCGTTGCGTGTGCAAATGTTGCCCCATTGGTGGTCGTCCGTGACGAGAAGGACGTCTGGGAGGCGGGGCCGAGTGCCCGTGACAACCCGACCAATCACACCGGGCGCCATCGGCTTACCGCCCCCCAGGGCGTCAAAGTTCCCCGTTTATTGAACCAGCTTCAGCGGGCGGTGGTCGGCGATATCCCGGAAGACCTGATAGAGGCCGTCGCGATATTGCAACGCCGATTGCCCACCCGGCACGTTGAACGTGCGCGATTTGGTGATCTCAGCTACCTGGTTCATCAAGTCGATGTCGGCACCGGCTCCCAAGCTGATCGTCACCACCGGGATATTGGAAGCCTCGGCGGCATATGCTTCGGAGAGGACGTGATTGCGGGCGGCCGTCGTGTCGTAACCACCATTATTCCAGTTGGCACGCCCATCGGTCATCAAGACGATCATCTTGAATGCGCCTGCACGCGCATTCTGTTCCAGTTCCAGCCGAGCCGCTTCCATCCCCGCACCGATATTGGTGTAGCTGTGGTAGTGCCCTGCTTGACGCTGCGCGGTTATCGTCGCGACCAGATCAAGGTCGGTGGTCAGCGGCGTCTCGACCAGGGAGTCCCCGTCCGGAGCGTTGTAGACGACCAGTGCCAAGCGATCATTCGTGTCGACTTGCCGGATGTAGTCCATGAAGACCGAAACCGAATTTTTGACGGCCGTGACCGGTTGTGCACTGACCTTCCAGAGGTCCGGAGTCTGGCTGTAAGCCGGTTTTCGTTCCAGCCAATAGTTGATCAGATTGGCGAACCCGAATTGGTATTCAAATCCTGCGTTGCGATTGTTGCTGCTCGTCTTGCCGTAGTTGAGGTAGTCAGACCAGCTGCCCGATGGATAGGGATAGCTGATGCTGTCGAGTTCCAATGCCGCAATTGCGACATTGTTGAACGAACCCGCACTGAAATCGAAAACCTGACCGGACGTATCACCGGAGGTGACCGATACGTACTCGATGACCTGCCCGTCTTGGGTGCCGGTGCCGGCGAACGTGCCGGTTGTTCCAGCAAGCTCACTGAACGTCTGCGACGCGCCGTTCGCGAATTGAAGTACGACGCTAGTCAGATTGAGCGACGAGGAAACCGACGCCGAACGGTAACGGTATTCTACGTCGATCTGTGCTTCGCCCTCGGCCCCTGGCGGCGGACCTTGCACGGTAATATACTTCGGCAAAAACTCAAGAAGGCCATACTGCGGCGAACCAAGCTCACCGTAAATCTGTTCCAGGTTGGCCATGACCACATCGTAGCCGAGGCTGCCGATCGACTTCAGTTCGCTGTCGTCATTCATCGACCCCGAGTAGTCCAAGACCAACGCGATGTCGCGCGGCTGGTACATGGCGATCGCTCGAGCCTCGACGGAGAAGCTGTCTTTCCCCAATACCCGTCCAAAGAAGAGCGGCAGGTTGGGATAAGTCATCGAGACTTCCACGGCCGATGGGAACTGCGCCGCTGGTTCCAGTTGACCGGTCGTCGCATTCCAGTTGCCGATTGCGACGCTGTAGTCACCCGAGTGGTCGGCGAGGAATGTCGCCGTGAATTCGGCAAGTTGAGCGTTTGAAATCGCTCCTACGTTATCACCGACAGGATTACGCACCAAATATTCCACCACCTTGTCACTGGCGGTGTCGGGGCCTTCGACCAAAGATGCCGCTCCAGCTAACGCTGCGGCATCGACGGACCGATCTAATTCGGTCTGCATTGTGTACATGTATCCGGTGTCGATGCTGAGCGCTAACAGCGCCATCAGCACGATCATGAGGACGGCTGTGAGCACGATAATTGCACCACGTCGTGGTGGACGGCGACGGGCATGATTATGCTGCCCCACTTCACAATAGACTTGTCTGCGCATGGTTACACTCCTGGCATTGATGAGATGCGACGATGAGACTGGACCGGGATTGGGTTGCCCGCAATGTGCGTGGGGTCCAACTAAAACATAGCATGCGTATGGCCATTGGGGTGGCGAAATTGCGTTTCGTCCTGAAAATGCACGGAGTGACAAGCAACGGACACAAGCCGCAGGTTGTAAGCCTCGTCCTGGTGCTCGCCTGTAGCAAGAACGCAACATGTTGCATAAACAGGCTGCAAGCACATCGATTACCAAGAGGAAGGATGCGGCCTTGCCGCAACACGCTATGACTCCCCTGCCTCGCTGGCTTCTTCCAGAAATACGCCCATCTTGCGAAACTTTTCGTAGCGTTGTTGCAGCAGTGTGGGAGTATCGATGTTGCACAATTCACGCAGTGTCTTGACCAGGAACATCTTCAACCGCGAGGCCATTTGATGTGAGTCGCGATGTGCGCCGCCGAGCGGTTCGGGGATCACCGTATCGACGATGTCGAACTTCAGCAGATCTTTGGACGTGAAACGCAGCGCTCCGGCTGCCTTTTCGGCATACTCGTGGCTCTTCCACAAAATACCGGCACATCCTTCGGGACTGATAACGGAATAGTAGGCATGTTGCAAAATAGCAACGCGGTCCCCTACCCCGATCCCTAAGGCTCCACCACTACCCCCTTCACCAATCACCACACAAATAATAGGAGTCTCGAGCCGCGACATGTCGAACATGTTTTCCGCGATTGCCCACGCCTGCCCACGCTCTTCAGCGCCGATGCCCGGGTAGGCACCAGGCGTATCAATAAAACAGATGACCGGCAATTTGAATTTGGCCGCCATACGCATTTTGGCCATCGCCTTGCGGTACCCTTCGGGATGCGCGCACCCGAAGTAACAGGCGGTTCGCTCTTTGTACGAGCGGCCTTTTTCATGCCCAACGACCAGAACCTTGCGTTGATCCAGCTTGGCAAAGCCGACGCGAACCGCGCGGTCATCTCCGAATAATCGGTCTCCGTGCAATTCGACAAATTCGTCAAAAACCGAGCTCAAATAGTCACTCGAGTGCGGCCGGTCCTTGTGACGCGCGACCTGAACCGTCTCCCACGGGCTCAGTTGGTCATAGATATCCTTCATGACCTTCGCAAGCTCGCGCCGCACGCCGCGGATCTCCTCTTCCGCGTTTGGGTTCTCGTCCTTGCTCTTCAGCAATTGACGCAAACGGTTTTCCAAGTCGAATATCGGCTGCTCGAATGCTAATCCGGGTGCGGGCGTTTCCATGGCGAGTTTCTAGTCGATAATTTTGGGCGGTCGGTTTGCTGGAGGTGACGTCGGTTCAGGACATCGGCAAGGCCGTATTACGCGGGAACGTCTTGTCGTGGCGTCGGTTGACCCGAATCCAGGTACGGTTTCGTTGAGGACAAGAGCTCATTTCGAGTCGCCCGCTTCAAGGCCTTCCGGCGGTTTGGGGGTCGACCGAAAAAGCCGAATGGAACGATAATGCATAAGGAAATCGTCCATGGAATCGAGGCGGTCCTTGACATCTTTGGCCATCATTTTGCCAACGAGGTCACTGAAATCGGGAGTCACATTCTTGTTTGAACCTGCCAGGACCGGGATCGGGGCATTCAGGTGTTTGCGGAGCAAGTCTTCCGGGCTGACCCCGGTAAACGGCAGCTTGCCACAGGTGAGTTCGTACAACATGCAGCCAAAACTGTAGAGATCCGTTCGCGCGTCCAAATTTTTGCCGCGGATCTGCTCGGGGGCCATATAGCTGCGCGTCCCCTGCACCTTCGAGCCACAACTAAACAGCTTGCTAAGCCCGGTCCGAATCCGGCTGGCTAGCGCAAAGTCGATCAGCTTGACATTCCCCTCGCCGCCAACCAGAAAGTTGTCCGGCTTGATGTCCCGGTGAACCCAGCCCTGGGAATGGAGGTATCGCAAACCCGCAGCCGACTCCAAAATGATCTTGTGCGTCAAGTAGGCGAACGTGTCCAGGCCAAGGCGGATCAGCATCTTGATATTCTTGCCGGCGTGATATTCCATCGCCAAGTACGCAATCGACCTATCGACGCCGAATTCGTAAATCTCGATGACGTTGGGATGCTTCAACTGGTGTCCGACTTCAACCTCGTGTTTCAAGTAGCCGATTTCTTCCCGGCTTGAACGCACCTCGGGCTGCAAATACTTGAGCGCAAAGCGTTTCTCATCACGGATTGCCTCCCAAACCTGGCAGGTTCCACCTGCCCGGATCAGTCGCACCATGCGATACGAACCAAGGAACTCGCGGCCACTTCCCACAGATTCGCCTTTGCTGCAGTACTAGAGATGGGGGGGGGCGATCGGTCCCGTCCGCATGGCCCCAAGATATGCCAGAGGTTCGTATAGTCTACCCAAAGCCTCTGGTGGGTGGAAGGGAGAGACGGAATCGTGTGGTGAGCGGGAAATATGGAGCGATGTGGAATCCAAGGGACAATGCGTATCTGTTGGGGCGATGGCCCCGGATGACGGTACGTGCTCACAGAATCGAGCCGTGAAGCGTTACTCTTTCGGCACGTGGCGACCCCCACGGTGAAGAACTTGATTGGGCCAGAAACGACGCGTTCTCCCCCCACTCCCCCACTCACTGAGCTGGTCGATTTCTCAAGTCGTTGTTGCTGCCTTGTTTCCGAAGCCTACTACTCCCCTTTTCCGATTCTAATCACACCGCCGCGTGACCCGAGACCAAAGCAAGACGCGATTTGATTCAATATTGGCCGAATGCCTCGATGATGCCGCTGACCACCGCAAATCTCCCTACTTTGCCAAAACGGAGGCAGGCGTCGTTGTCGTTCAGGAATCAAGAACGCGCTGGTAAAGAGATCGCAACCGTCGCGACATTTCCTGGTGCCGGAATTGTTCGGTGAATCGGTCGCGCCCGGTTTGGCCTAATCGCTGTCGCTTGTCGGCGTCTTGTGCCAAGTCCAGAATCGCCGCGCTCATCGGTTGCACGCTGCGCGGGCCAGCAGATAACCGGTCTGGTCGGGGATCACGACTTCACGCGCACCGTCCACGTCATAGCTGATCACCGGCTTGCCGGTGATTAACGCTTGCGGCAAGGTCCGAGCCAGACCTTCGCGCAGGCTGGCATGGACCAAAACGTCCATGGCGCCGATCAGCGGTGCAATTCGCTCGGGACTGACTAATCCAGTAAAATGGAAATGATCGCTTAACCCTGCTTCCGCAATCTGCTGCTGCAACGCATCACGCAAGATTCCATCCCCCACCCACAAAAAATGCACTTCAGGGCATTGACGCACTACCTCGGTCGCCGCTTGGATCACATACTCATGCCCCTTCAAGTGAAACAGCCGAGCGATTTTGCCCACCACGATGTGCTGGTCGGAAAACCCCAGCTCCTGCCGTACCCGCTGCCGGTGTTGGTGGGCGTGCAGAAACGGTTCGACATCCATCCCGCTGTAAATCGTCGTGAATTTATCGCGCGGCGCGACGCCGGCCGCCACTAACTGGTCGGTCATCGCGTCCGCCACACTGACCATGTGATGACATCGTCCAGCGGCAAACCGTTCACAACGGCGAAAAAAATCACGCGCCAGGCCTCCTTGGAAAGCATGGAACGGGGCACCATGTACCGTGTGAATCACCGCCGGTGTGTCGAGCGACCAGGCGGCGACGCGGCCGAGCAATCCTCCCTTGGCGCTGTGTGTGTGAACGACGTCGGGCTGAAAGTCGCGCAAGACTCCCTTCAATTCGCGATACGCTTGAATATCCCGCCAAGTGTGGATCGGTCGCCGCAGTGATGAGATCATTTGCACACGCACCCCCCCTGCCCCGCTCCGCGCCAGCAGATCCCCTTCGGGGCCCAATGCCGGGCCGGTCACCAAGAGCGTGTCGTCACCGTAAATGTCGACCGCATCCTTGCAGCTCAGCAGCGTGTTCTCCTGAGCTCCCCCCACAATCATGCGCGTAATAATGTGTGCAATTTTCATAGCTACCAGCGTGGAGAGTCAAGAGCTGAGAGTCAAGAGTCAAGAGTCAAGAGTCAAGAGTCGAGAGTCAAGAGTCAAGAGCTGAGAGCTGAGAGTCTTTGTGGATTGTGCGCACCCTCTCACCCTCTCACCCCCCTGCCCTTACTTTCGTAGCGAACTTCCATCAGCGTCAGGCCGAGCGCTGGTGCGGTGGGACCGGCCTGTTGGCGGTCAGTGGCTTGCAGCACCGTCGCCAT
>JAJRVM010000187.1 GCA_024277285.1 Planctomycetota bacterium | reverse complement strand
GTACCTAACTCATATTCCTTGTGTTATTTCTCATGTTGCCGTAGAATCACAGGCACTATCTATTCGCAAGCACCGTTCGTTGTGCGGGATCTTGGCATTTATCGATTGTCGGCCGGTGGAAGGCGAAGCACCTTGATTTTGTTGGGGCCAAAATATGCCACCCGCTATTCACTTGGGGGTTGTGCATCGCAGTCGCCTTTTCCGCGAGTGTCTTGCGACTGCGCTGTCTGCTGATCCCGATTTTCGCGTCACGCAGTTCGAGCATACCAGCGGCCTTGTGCTGGGCGAGTTGGAGGCGGACGTGTGGATTGTCGACCTTGGGTTACCGGGCGAGCAGGCTATTGAGATGATCCAACAGTTTCGCGACCGGGGGTGTTCGACCAAGGTGATTGCGTTGATCTCTGCCGTGGCAGACGAAGCGATCGTGCAGTGTGTGGCGGCGGGTGCCCAGGGTTGCGTGGTCGAGGACGCCACGTTTGCCGAGCTGCAGGAAGCGATCGAGAACGTCGTCGGCGGTGCAGCCTATTGTTCACACGGCATTATGCACTGCATGTTCCGTCAGGTGCGCGAATTGGCTCAGGAGTCGCAGTGGCGCGAGCGGGCGAGGCATGCCGAGTTGACTGCTCGGGAGTTGGAAATACTCGAGCTGATCAGCGATCATCGCAGCAACAAGCAGATTGCGAAACAGCTTTGCGTTTCTGTTTTTACCGTGAAAAATCACGTCCACCATATCCTGGAGAAACTGCAGGTCCGGAACCGTTTCGAGGCGGTGGACTACGCACGCGGCAAGCGATGGATCGCAAAGACCGCGAAATAATGCGCCGAGCTCACTGCCCCCCCTTCCCTACCTTTCATTTTGCACTTTGCATTTCCCGGCCTTGATCGTAAGGTGGTCCAGGTAGGTCCCGCTTGCCGAGCGGGACATGGTGTAGTCCAGGACACTACAAGAGGTTTGGAACTGCAGCCGGAACCTGTTTGCCCGCTGCTGGACCGGATTGCGATCATTGCCGCATTCCCCTTTTTCGGTTGCGGCGGGTCCCGCTCGGCAAGCGGGACCTACTTTCTTTCATTTTTCACTTTGCACTTGCCACTTTGCATTTTGCACTCCCCCCTCCCCCTTCCCCCTCTTTCACTTTGCATTTTGCATTCCCCTTTTTCGGTTGCGGCGGGTCCCGCTCGGCAAGCGGGACCTACTTTCTTTCACTTTGCACTTTGCATTCACCTTTTAAGGACGAGCCAGTTCCTGGAACCAGTTCCAGAGATTCCCTCAAACTGGCTGAGACTCGCGTTCTCTCGCAACTCATTCGGCAGGATTCTCTTCTCACTCTGTTCCCTCTGTTTCCTCCTGTTCCATTCTCTTCCTGTCGGGTCGCGTCCTCGCTTGTGCGATTTGTCTCCGATCGGATTCATGTTCGGTTCATTGGGGCAATAGTCCGAAAATGCATCTGAGTGTTCATTGTATGCCGACTTCGGCGCGTTACAACACGATCGTGACATGACAAGTCCATGCTGAACTCGGTGACGCACACATGTCACACGATGATATCCAATAAGATGCGACTGAAGACTCGACCATGACCAACATCCAAGAGACAATTTGCATTCGAGTGTTGCTGGACGTGGAACCTGGCATGCTTCGCGAATTATTGTCGCGGTTGCTTGACAAGCAGCCGGGCATCGAGATCGCCGGAGCGGCCAGGGATCCAGTTGATCTTTTGGTTGCGGTTGCGGAGGCGGACATCGACATGGTCGTCCAATCTTGGAAGGCGACGGACCAGATTCCCGAAGTCTGCACACATCTTTTTGCAGAGTACCCGGAGCTGGAGGTGATCGGAATCCCACCGGATGCGTCGTGCATTTGCGTATGTCGGCAGGGCGCCGAGGTGACTCGACTGCCGACTGGATCGTTGAATGACGTGGTTGCGGCAATTCGGAAAGAGGCATTACAGGACGCGAGTCGTCGGGACAGACGAAGCGGTGGCAAGAGCAAAATGTCCGAGAGTCCACGGCATCGAAGCGGCGTGTGATCGTGATGGTCGTGGCAGGTCCCAAGTTTCACTGCCAGGGAGGAAGAATCGGATGAGTGTCGTTTCTGACAGAGGGTTGACCAGTAGTCCTCGTACTCGTAATCGGATCAAAACAATTGACGGTGGTACAGCGGCGATTGGCAGCATGACGGTGCCCCGCAAGTCGGCTGTTGAGCAGTTGGACCGGTCGACGATTGCGTACAAGATTGCGGTGACCAGGGAGCATCGACTCGAGGCGTTTCGGCTCATTTACCAGCAGTATTGCGGTTCGGGCCTGATTGTCCCGAATCCTTGGCGGTACTATGTGACGCCCTACCACGCCAGTTCTGACACCAGTGTCATTGTGGGTCTGCAGGATCATGAGGTGATTTGCACGGTCAGTCTGGTCGGTGACGGCAAGCTTGGCTTGCCGATGGAAGACATCTATGCGGATGAGGTGCTCGAGCGGCGTAGACGCGGATTGACGCTTAGCGAGGTTTCTTGTCTGGCGATTCGCGATCCAACGCGCAAGACATTTCTGCCATTGTTGATCGGCATGACCCGGCTGATGGCCCAGCACGCAAGGCATCGAGGTATTGATCAACTTCTGATCGCGGCGAATCCAAAACACGCTCGGTTCTACGAGCGTTTTATGGGCTTTCAGCGGTTCGGCGAGTTAAAAGCGTATCCGAAGGTCCAGAATCGACCGGCTGTTGCATCATGTCTTGATTTCCAGACGATTGACCGCGATCGCCCCGCGTGTTGGGACGCGTTTTTCGCGGCCCCGATCCCCGCGTCTCGGCTGCAGGCGGCGCGTCTCGGCCGTTACGAGCTGGGGCTGTACGAGCAGCTTGCCCAACTGACTTTTTCCCGACAATGTGCGTAGCGATTCTTGATTTCAATAGGATTTTCACCGTGCTCTTATCGCATCACTTTCCGCTCCTCTCCCCCGGCCGATTCCGTCGCCGCCCATCCGCCCGCGTCTCTTTC
>JAJRVM010000186.1 GCA_024277285.1 Planctomycetota bacterium | reverse complement strand
CCGAGGGCAGCAATGCCACAGGCAAGAAGGACATGGACCGTTCTGTTCTTTTTTGCCCATCATTTTCTTTGCCCTCCAAGGAGCACCACCAGACGCGTCGTCCATGAGCGCAACGGGAGAGAAGAGCAAAGAAGATGACGGGCAAAAAACAGCGCGCGGTGGAACGTCTTCCGATCAGGTGGCCGTTTGCCATTCTTCGAGCTCATCGAGCGAAAGCTCGGGCCGAAAAGCGTCACGTCCGCGATGAACCGTTACCGGCTGTTGAACAGCCGGCGCCCCCTCGTGCCCAATCGACAAAGGGTATTCTGCAGCAGCGGTTCGCCCAGGGAGGCCGACTCCCTGGTGCTCCCAAACGGCGTCAAGCCTGCAGGTCAGCCAAATTGCCAGACACCTAATCCGGGACAAACTCGGTCAGATAAGTCGGGACCTAGCATGTCGCAGCTTCCATGTTGTAGCTCACATCCAGGTCGGTATTGGCTTGTTTCCTTCGGCCTTCTGCGGTTCCTTGTTCGATATTCTGCGGTTCGTTTTCTTCGTGGAATGTGAATTCTCGTGAACGGTTACCACTAACGAAACGAATAGACGCTAACGCTCGATGGAAAGCGATAACTCGCCTCGTTTTGGTAGGATCGGACCAATAGAACCGCTACCAGGTCAGTGTCACCGCAGCGTAGCCGCCGTGCAGGATCATGTCGGCATTGCTATCGATCATGGCAACGCCTGGCAAGTCGGCAAGGTTCCCCGGTATCTGATCAGTGGCGTAGGCGATCCCACTGACCGCCAGCACTCGGTAGCCAAGTGAAGCACTCCAACATGGCGTGACTTGATAACTAAGGCCTAAATCGAATTCGCCGATAAACGACGTCGTGGTCTCGTCCGAGGCAATATCGTAGAGGCCGCCGGCCAGTGGATTACCAGGCCCCACAGCCGCAATCCCATTGCCATTGGAGATGCGCGAACGCTGCTCCATGTAGTTGGCGTAGATTCCGAATTTCGGCGTCACATACAGCGAAAACCGAGGCGTAACAAACCAATCCGCTCGGCCACCCAACTGGAAGCCCCACAAATTATTACGCACGGCAATATTATAATTCGCTTCGTTCGCAGGATCAGCGCCAAATACTTCGTTCGCGTCGGCTGAGCTGTACAAGAAGTCTTCCGAGAAACGCAGGTAGCGGAACCCACCAAGATAGCTTACGCGAAAACCGCCGCACTCCATCCACGGGAACCGTCCCCCCAGCATATTCAATTCCACGTTCTGAATGTCGTAATTACGCTGAATGCGATGCGCCTGGGCCGCATCAAACAGGTCGTTGACGTTCGTCGCACCAATGTTCAGCGGGCTGAAATCGAGCACCGAGTTCAGATTCCCCGGAATGTTGGCCGCATAAACCGTCGACTCAACCGGATTATCATAAATCCCCCAATAGGTCATCTCCAAAGCCCAACAGGGACTCAGGTACCAACCAACCTGAACCTGCGCACCCGGGTCCCAACGGCCGAGCCCGGTATCGGTACTCAGTACTTGGCCAACCAGGTCCGTATCGTCAAAACTGATTTGCGAGAATCGAGGGCGATTGCGCGTAAACACCACTCCACCCACGGTGGCATAAAAACTTGGATCAAAACAAGGTGTGGAACAAGCGCCACTGGCCGCGTCGCCCCAACAGCATTCGTCAGAGCCGTCAACTAGCCAGTCGCCGTGAACTCCGGCGTCTTGCGAGGGCACTGCGGGCACGCGCGGCAGTTGCGAGTTCATGACACTCTGCGATTGCGGCGTATTGGGCAAGCCCGGCGCCGCCGGGGGAGTTGGCGCGCCTGGGGTTGGCACGCTGGGGGCCTGAGCATAGTTAGCCGCAAACGGCATCGGTGCATTCGTCCGCGGATAGTACGCCGGTGGCACCTGACCAAGACTTGCCGATCGTGCCGCAACGGGAGTAAGCCGATGCGACGGCAGTTGTTGATTCGATTGCCAATCGGCATAGTGGTCCTGGACCGGCAACAAAGTGGGAGTACCGAACGGCGTCGGTACCTGTGCCCAGAGGAGGCCTGCGTTGGACAGCACCAACGCAAGAAACAACAAACGTACAGGAGGTGTTTTCATGATATATCTCGCTATGACAACGTGGCTCAGGACCATTGCGGCAAAAGCCGCCACGAGGCTTTAACGACCAGGTCACAAGACGTTTCAACCAAGCCCTGGCGGGCTTGTGGGCTGGCAGACTTGTTTTGCTGAGCTCTGGCAAGCTCGGTTACCAGGCAAGCTCGGTTACCAGGCATAAGAATCGCACCAGAAGGGGTACTGGGGTACAAGGTACATTCCCCCGCGGAGCTCCCAGCACACTTCAGACAGTCGGAGTCTGTCCTAGGTGTAGTGAATCGACCCCGTCGCGCAATTTCATTGCGCTAAACCCAGTTTTGTGGCCGTGGCCGGACTCGGCCCTGCTGACAGCTGGTATTTCCCGACTACTTTAAATCGGGCAGTAACGGCTGCGTGCGACCTGGACGGAAACGCTCAGTCGCACCTGCAATACCCACCTTGCCGCGCATGCCGTTTGTGCCGGCCAGCCAAGAGTCGCAAGCTACCCAGCAGCACCCCATCGAACAGGCTTCCGCCGAGATTGCCCCAGGCAGAAAGCCCTTGATGAAAGAGCGCTCGCTCGCTCGCTCGATCGACAATGGAAATGGATGATACTGCGTAACATTGGCCTGTCGCGATTGTACCGGCAATTCCAATCGTCACGCGGCCTCGCTCCCCTGCTCACGTTCCCTGCTCCTCCGTGTCACACCGCCACGAAGGCTGGTCGTTTCCGATCGAGCAAAATGATATATTGTACGGTCGTTCGATGAAAACAACCGTTCAGGGAGCAACCAGATGAGCGATGCTACGCCGGGGTCGGCCGCACCAGGACTATTGGAATTCGCCACAACTCAAAAGATCTTTCGCGTCGGCAACACCAACATCGGTGGCCAACCTGGGGCGCAACCCACGGTCTTGATCGGCACGTTGTTCTATCACAAGCACGACGTGGTAATTGACGCCGACCGAGGCGAGATCAATGAGGCCGAGGCCGAGAAACGCATCCGTTTGCAGGAAGATTTTTCGCAACGAACAGGCAATCCATGCATGCTTGATGTGGTGGGAGCAACTCCCGAAGCGATTGTGCGGCACTTGGAATTTGCCGCCAAGACGACGGATATGCCGTTGCTGGTCGATGGTACGACCGCCGCCGTGCGCATTGCTGGGCTGAAGTACATTGCCCAAGCGGGGCTCGCGGACCGAGTCGTGTACAACTCGATTCAACCTGAAATCACAGATGACGAGTGGACGGCATTACAAGACGCGGGAGTGAAGAGCGCGATTCTACTGACCTATTACCTGATGGACTTCACCGCCAAAGGGCGTGTGCAAGCGGTCCGCGAGTTGTTGCCCAAAGCGACCGCAGCCGGTGTCACGAATTTGATTGTCGACACGTGTGTCCTCGATCTCGCAACACTGGGCCAGGCATGCAGTGCCATGCACGATATCAAGCATGAGTTCGGCTTGCCGGTCGGGGGCGGAGTGCATAACGCCGTTGCTGTCTGGAAAGGGCTGAAAACGAAAATGGGCCCCCAAGCCGTTAAGCCGTGTATCGCGTCGGTCTGCTCGTCGTCCGTGGCGATGGGAGCCGATTTCATCTTGTACGGCCCAATCGAAGATGCTCCATACGTTTTCCCGGCAGTCGCCATGGTTGATACGGCGCTCAGTCAATTGATCATGGAACGTGGTGGCAGGCCGGATGAAAACCACCCTCGTTTTCGGATCGGCTAGTTGTTCCCGTTACACGGCAACCGTGTGAAACGGTTTCTCGCGAGGCTCCTCGGGAGCGTTTGCGAGTGGTCTGCTGAAAGCAGGGACTGAGAACGTGTTATCGAATTCGCGGAGGAGCGGTACGGAACTGAACATCGCTTGGTTCTGCTCCACAATTGAGGTTTGGTTGGCTATGGATCGACCCCCACCGCCGAAGGCGGTGGGGAGAGGGATGGGTATTGAGATCGGCGTCTTAGCCGGCAAAACTCGTTCACCTACGGGGCAAGCCCGTAGGGGTCCCTGACTAAGTCAAACGCTGCAATCGGCTAAACTGTTACGTTTTTTGAAAGGGTGAAATAGTGGATAGTATTGGTGTAGGCGTCGTTGGCTGTGGTTTCGTCGGCCGTGGAGCCCATGTACCCGCCTTTGCGAAAATGAAGAACGCGAGCCTTGCGGCAGTTGCCGACCCCGACGCCGACCGGCTCGGCAAGGTCAAGAATAAATTCGATGTCCCGGCAGCTTACCAGGACTATCGCGAGCTGATCGCTGACCCAAACGTGCAGGCGGTCGTGGTTTCACTGCCAACCGCATTGCACGCGGAAGCGACACTCGCCGCCATCGAGGCCGGCAAACATGTGCTTTGCGAGATGCCGCTGGCCGCCAACCTGGAAGATGTGCCAAAGATGATTGCGGCGGCCAAGCAGGCCGGAGTCACCTTGATGCCCAGCTTGACGTTTCATTTCACCCCGAACTACGTCAAGGCAAAGGCACTCATCGACGAAGGAAAACTAGGCAATACGATTTCACTGATGTATCGCGAGTTCATCCCGGCCAAGGATCTGGCGTCGCAGTGGCCGCCCGACTGCTGGGTCTGGGACATCGACAAGAGTGGTGGCCCGCTCTACACACTTGCCGTCTGGTCAATCGACCTGCTCCGCTGGCTCTCGGGCTCGGAGATCGTCGAGGTGAATCCGACGACAAAGTACACGAAACTCGACCAGTATGGCGGCACGCTTGGATACGACGCCTACGCCTCGCTGCGATTCGCCAATGGTATGGTCGGATGCTTGCAATACAGTGGTTCGGTCACGCACTCCGCGTCTGCATCCCGTTTGGAAGTGCTCGGCGATTCTACCTACGTTGTCGATGCGACCAACAACGACAAGGTGACCTTGTTTGCTGAAGACCCGGGCGAGAGCCATTGGGACGTGAAAGAGCGGGGAGCCCGAATGTGGGGACACCAGCAACAGGACGAATATTTTGTGCAGTGTTTACTGGACGGCTCGCAGCCGAGTATCACGGCGGATGATGGCCTGAAGGCGATGGAAATCGCCGTGAAGATCGCCAAAGCCGTTTCGTAAAGACGTCACACACAGACTGCCAAGTTGACGTAACTCGGGCCCCTGTCCCGAGTGGAGGAACGGCTGAAGAGTCACACAGATCCAGGCAACGACGTAGCGCGGCGCGGCTGCGTGCAAGGCTACGGTTCGAGGCGGTAGCCGCGTCGTTCCAGTATCATGCCGAACACCTGTGACGTGACCATCACCAACGGAATCGACACGGCCATGCGCACGGCCGTGAATTTCCAGCCCATGAACGAGGCCTCGAACAACACCATCGGAATGCGGCAGACGCCCGCAAAACCCACGTAAGCTAGGATCACGCTGACGCGTGCACCCTTATTTGCCAGTGCGCATGCGATGGGAATGGCCACGTACAGTCCGCCCACGGTCATGCCGGCCAGCACCAGGCTCCAGGCATAGCCACGTAAACCCGAATCTTGCCCGAGGTGCTTTTCGATGGTCTCTCGCTTTGCCCATACGTCGAACAGGCCAATCAAGATGAACGCACATGGCAGTAACCCCAGCATGGTCAGGCCGGTCGACCCGAACGTCACACCCATCTTGCGACCCGGTTCGTAATCGCTCCAAAACGAGCCCGCCACAAACAGGCCGAAACTAACGGCTAAGGCGATTTGCCATCGTTGTCGCCCTTGGTCGGTCATGAGCCCCAACTCCCGACAACCCAACTCCCCAGAGCTATTTCTCCGAGAGCTATTTCTCCGAACACCAGGCCAACCACCAACGCGACAATGAGAGCAATGATCAGGCTGATGGCATTGCGTATCAGCGTGACCGAACGTCCGAAATATTGCCGCTCGATCGGATAGGTCAATACGCCCACCATCATCAACGTCGTGGTGAACGCAGACAGTACCATGTAGGGAACGCCTTGTTCAAGGAGTGCGGCACTCAGCGGAAAGGCGATGAACCCCGGAATGAAGACGAGCGACCCGACCCCTGCGGCGATCGCAACTCCGCGCCAGCCACTCTAGTGGCCGATCAGTTTCGCGACGACCTCCTGCGGTATCAACGTGATGGTGATGCTGAACAAGATCATCATGGTGACGAAAGCGGGCAGGATCTTCAAGAACCTGCTCTTCGCCACTTGCAACGCCTTAAGCGTCTTGCGGCGATTGGCCAGCGTCGAGATCAGCAGCGCCCCGGCCGTGAATAGATACAAGTAGATCATTGCGTAAACCGAGCATGGATGACGGCGCGACTGGAGCGCGCGTTCACGTAAAATTCAGGGCGTCCCCTTGCGGCCCCGCACACCCGGCACGCATCTGTGACAAAGAGCTCTCAGCCCTCCTGCACCTCTTAACTCTCACCTCTTAACTCTCACCTCTGGACTCTCAACTCTGGACTCTCACCTCTGGACTCTCAACTCTGGACTCTTACCTCTCACCTCTGGACTCTTACCTCTCACCTCTGGACTCTCAACTCTGGACTCTTGCCTCTGGACTCTTACCTCTCACCTCTGGACTCTTGCCTCTCACCTCTTGCCTCTCACCTCTTGCCTCTCACCTCTTGCCTCTCACCTCTTGCCTCTCACCTCTTGCCTCTCACCTCTTGCCTCTCACCTCTTGCCTCTCACCTCTTTCCCCTCACCTCTTGCCTCTCACCTCTGGACTCTCACCTCTGGACTCTTGCCTCTTACCTCTCAACTGGTTCGTTCATCGATTTCATGTCTTCGGGCGTGGCGTATAGGATCCAGTAAACAACGGGGATCACCAGCAGAGTGAAGACGGTAGAGGTCAAGATGCCAAAGATGACGGCCCATGCGAGTCCGGAGAAAATAGGATCGAGCGTAATCACCCAGTTACCCAACAGCGTGGTGCCGGCAGTGGCGATAATGGGGCGAGCCCGAACCGCAACGCTGCGGATAACGGCCTCCTTCAACGGCATTCCATCAGCCTGATTGTGGTGGATAAAATCAATCAGCACCACCGAGTTGCGGACCACGATTCCGGCCAGGCCGATCATACCGATCATCGCGGTAGCGGTCAGGAAAACGGGGTTGGGATAAGCGTTTTGCCACAACTCCAACGGTTGGCCCAGCGGCCCAACGGGACGGTCCGTCAGCACATTGAGCAGCCAAAATCCGGGCATGATCCAAATCAGGGTCAGCGGGATGGCCAGCATGATCACCAGTGGCAACACGCGCGATTGCGTCTCGAACATCAGAATGATAAAGATACCGACCAGTGCCGCTCCGAAGGCGAGTCCCAGGTCACGGAACACGTCGAGCGTGATCTTCCACTCGCCTTCACCCGACCAGACGGCCGTATAGCCGACCGGCAGTGCCCACGGATCGTGGCCACCGGGCGACAGCCAGGTTCGTTCGCCGGGCGGCCGAATCGAGCTAGCCGGTTTCGGATCGGTTCCATCAGCTTGCTGATCGACTTGCATATCGACCACTGCATCGGCCGGTGGTCGCCCTGCCACCTCGCCGAAGACATAGACAACGCGGCGCAGATTCTTGTGGTAAATCGTCTTGTATTCCGTCTTCGTTTCGAAGCGTCCGAGCGAACCAAGCTGGACCAACTGCCCTTGTTGTCCGACGACGTAAAGGTCTTCCAGATCGCTCTTGGATGAGCGGATGGCGCGCGGTGCGCGCATTTCGACCCATAGCGGATCGACATCGAGCGATGGCTCGATCACCGTGACGGGCATCCCATGCAGCGCCAACTGCAGTGTCTTGCTAATGTCGCTGGTGGAAACGCCCGAGAGTGCCGCTTTCGGCTTATCGGTGACGAACAGCAACCGTTGCTGATCATCCTCGGCACTGATATCGACATCGACCACTCCCGGCTCACGTTGCACGCGCTGCTCGACACGCCGCGCCGCGGCGATCAGTTCGTCGTAGTCGCCATCGTCCGGGCCGTAAACTTCGCCGGTAATCGACGCAATTACCGGTGGGCCGGGAGGCACTTCAACCAGCTTCAAGTTGGCACCTGCTCGCTGCGCAATCTTTGTCAAGTCGTCGCGAATGCGCAACAGAATCGTGTGAGACTGTTGCGCGCGCATTTCCTTGGGAACCAGGTTTACGCGGATATCGGCCATGTTTGCGCTTTGGCGCAGGAAATAGTGCCGCACCATGCCGTTGAAATCCATGGGAGATGCGGTGCCAGCGTACAGCTGATAGTCGCGCACCTCCGGTACCGTTGCCATATAGCTTGCCAACTCCCGCGTCACCGCATCCGTTTGTTCCAACGTCGTCCCCTCCGGCATATCGATGACCAGTTGAAACTCGTTCTTGTTGTCATAAGGCAACATCTTCAGTGGGACCACTCGAAAAGCGGGTAACGCAACGGCGCCAAGGAACAGGGCAGCGACGATGGCCAAAGTACCCCAGGCCAGCGAGCGGCGTTTGATGATCGGATTCAACACGGCGCGACTGACGCGATAGACAAACATCTTGGTCAGATCGTAGGCCTCCTCGCCTTCCCCACGGGTGTGCAGCTTCCGCAAGACAACCATCGCCAGCCAAGGCGTGATGACAAACGATACGACCATCGAGGTCATGATGGTCAGCGGTACGTTCAACGCCATGGGCGCCATGTAAGGCCCCATCATGCCGGTAATGAACATTAAGGGTAGAAAGCTGGCGACGATGGCCAACGCCGACAGCACCAGGGCTGGGCGAACTTCCTGGACCGCGCGCAGCACCGATTCGCGTGGTGGCAGAACGCGCATGGCAAAATACCGAGCGATGTTTTCAACGTCGGTAATCGGATCGTCCACCAGCAGGCCGAGCGATAGGATCAGCGCAAAGAGTGTCACACGGTTGATCGTATAGCCGGCCAGCAGATTGACAAACAAGGTGACGCTGTAGCAAACCGGCACGGCCAGTGCGATCACCAGAGCAGCGCGCCAACCAATCATCAATCCGATCAGCCCAATGACCGTCAGCACGGCGACGACCAACGCTTCGATCAATTCGTTGACTTTTTCGTCCGCCGTTTCACCGTAATCCCGCGTGATCCGGTAGTGAACGCCATCGGGCAGGAACGTCTTTGCCAACTCTTCCATCTTCGTATCGACGGCGTCGGCCACCCAGACAGCGTTACTTCCCTTGCGTTTGGCAATGGCGACATGCACGGCCGGGAAAAGCTCGCCAGGCTTCACTTCCAGGGGATCGTCCGACGCGGATTTCTTGTCGACGAATTCCTTCGGTGCAGTCGGGTCTTGGGCGGCCGGACCAAACCCAATCCAGCTGTAGTTCGTCGATTCGGCGGGCCCGTCGATTATTGTGGCGACATCCCGTAGATAGACCGGTCGATTATCGGAAATATTGACGACCAGCTCTTTCAGCTCTTCGGCATCGCTCACAAACGCACCGGCGTCCACCACGATTTGCTGGTTCTGCTGGTCAAAGCTCCCGGAGCGCGACTGCGCATTACTGACTCGAATCGACTGTACGACTTGCAGAGCCGAGGTGTGCCGTGCCGCCAGACGCACCGGATCCAATTCGACGCGGATCTTGCGCGGGCGCCCGCCAATCACCCAGACGCGGTTGGTGTTCTGGATCGCTTGCAGGTGATTTTGAACTTCTTCGGCAACGCGCCGCAATTGATAGTCGCCATACAACGCTTTCCGCTCAGACCAGATAGTGACGTTTACGATCGGCACGTCATCGACTTCGATCGGCTTGACGACCCACCCCTTGACGGCGGCCGGCACCTGGTCAGCACTCGATTGAATCTTGTTGTAGAGCTTCACCAGCGAGTCTTCACGGTCCTCGCCAACATAGAACCGGACCGTAACGATGGCCTGACCGGGGCGCGTCATGGAATAGACATATTCGACACCATCAATCTGGTAGAGCAGTTTTTCGATGCGCGTGGTGATTTTCCGTTCCATCTGCTCGGCGGAGAGCCCGGGGGCCGAGATAATCACATCTGCCAACGGCACCACGATCTGCGGTTCTTCCTCGCGAGGGGTCAAAAAAAGAGCTGCGACACCGAGGATCAGCGAAATCACGATCAACATGATGGTCGCGTCCCCACGCAGAAACATGCTGACGATGCGTGTCGCGAGAGGCGTTTTTTCTTGCGGAGTTTCCATGGTTTTCGGTCTCGTGGTTCGTCCTGCCTGCGGTCGTCTGTCTAGCTGAACCGGTTCCTGTTCACTTTTTGGGAGTGGTTAGCAACACCACTCGATCGCCGGCATTGAGCCCGCTGAGCACCTCGACATGGCCCGGCACGCCAACACGTCCAATCGTAATGAGCCGCCGTTCCAACGAATGGCCGTCCGGCTTGAGCACGTCGACGAATTCCAGTTGGCCGATGGTCTGGATCGCGGCCAGCGGCATGCAGAGATGACGCCGCGTGCCAACCGGGATGCGCAAGCGACCGAACATTCCCTCGTATAGATCGTCCGAACGGTGCAAGGCAACTTTGACAAGGAACGACCGGCTCGCAGCCTCTGCCTGAGGCACAATCTCGTCCACGGTTGCGGCGACATCGCGGTCTAAAGCGTCGATATGAACGGTGAGGGCGTCTCCCAGCTTCAGCTTCATTGCCAGGTTTTCCATCACCGGCACTTCAAGTCGCAATGAAGCGGGATCATACAACACGAGAAGCGGAACGCCGGGGCTGGCAACGTCACCCGGTTCGGCAAGCCGATCGACGATCGTGCCGCTCTGCGGGGCTTTGATGTCGGTGTAAGAGAGCGTGACTTTGGCTTCGGTGACTGCCTGTTCGGCCCGTTTGGCATTGGCACGGGCCACGTCCAACGCCGTCTTCGTCTGTTCAAACCGTCGCGCCGCGATCACTTTTTCCGCATACATCTCGGAGTCGCGTTTGAAATCCTTTTCTGCTTGAGCGAGTGATGCTCGTGCCGATTCGAGCGCAGCGTCGGCTTGGCTAAGCCGAGATTCCGCATCGCGTCGGTCCAAAGTGACTAACGTCTGGCCGGCTTGGACTGCGTCCCCCGCCTTCACGCGGATTTCCGTGATCGGAGCCAGGATGCGAGCGGAAATCTCGGCACGCGTCGACGACTTGAGCGTGCCAACCGCCTCGGAGAAGTATTCCTTGATAACCTCCTCGACCACCTCCGTCTTGCCCAACCCGTCGCGCGACACCACGTGCTCGACTTCGGACAGCTTGCCGGGTTGGATCTTTGCTTCAAAAAACCCGGCCAGCCAGGCGATAATCAACACGAGCAGGCCAATTGCGACCACGATCGGGAGCACCACTCTTAGTAAACTGCCCAGCGCTCGAACGATTTTCACGGCTCAGTTCCTCTCAAACAGTCGTTGGCCACAGTCGTTGGACGTGCCAAAAAATGGAACGTACCACGGCATCTCTTTCATAGCGATCCAGCTCTCGCCCGATCAATGAAGGACGCGCTGGCCACGCAATAGGTTACAGTATATCCGAGGGGGAGGCTCGGGCGTACGCCCCCTTGCGCTGGCCTGGTCAATTTCTTGAGTCGCTGTTGCACTACTTTTCTTTCATTGGGTTCGGCCTGAAGGGCCGGCGATTTGACCGCCTAGGTCGGAGCCCGCCCTAAGGCGGGCGGAGGCCTAGGTGAACTCGCCCCAAAGAAAAACACCCCGGAGGCTTGCAGGGCCGCGCTAAACGTTTCCCGTAGTGTGGACCCGGCAAATGCTGGGCGCTGCTGGCTGTTCACCTAGAAGGGCAAAGAAAATGACGGGCAAAAAAGAAGTGTGATACCAGCCGCGTAGCTGCCCGTAGGATACCTGATTTCGTCTGCTAGCTGCCTGCCTGCGCGCCACATCGACCGCTCGCGCGCGGAACAAGACGAGATAAACAGAACCCCGACAGACCAGCAAGTCTTTGGCAGCTCAACTACGCGGCGTATTGCGTAGCGGTCACAGTGAACCAACGGCGCGCTGGAGCCGGAACGTTGCCAGAACGGCCTCGTAGATGGCATCGTAATAGTTGTTGTAGGTGCGCGTGCGCAGCGATTCGGCGTCGAGCACTTCGGTGTTGATCGCCGCCCCTTTCTCGAAACGGACTTTCGCCGTTCGAAGGTTCTCCTCAGCCTGCTCGATCGCCGTATGAGCCAATTCGATCCGCCGGCGCGACTCCTGTTCGTCGCGCCACGCATTCTGGATCGACAAACGCACCGCCGCCATGGCGTCCGAGCGTGTGCGCGCCAACGAACTGGCCTCGCATAACAGGGAATTCGCTTTGGCTTTGGCAACACCACCATCGTAAGGAGTCCATTCCAGCCCGAAAATGAACGTGCCAATGGCGTTCGGCTCGATCCCCGGGCTCTCCACATAAATCATGCCCCCCTCGACCCCCAATTTGGGACGAGTGGCAGAACGTTCACCGCTGGCCTGGTGCCGCAAGGCACTAGCCTGCGCGGCGAGCGCCGATAACTCGGGACGCAACTGAAGGCCCTGCTCGATCAAGAGTGCCGGGTCGCCACTCGTTTTGGGAATCTCTAACTCAACGAGATCGACGGGATAATCGAGCGGTCGTCCCAAGAGTCGATTGTAAGTGGCCTGGGCGTTGGCCAGAATGTTGCTTGCGCGAATTTCGTTTTGACGGGCATTCGCCAATTCGACCTGGACCGCCAACAAGTCGTTCCGTGGGACTTCGCCACGTTCGAGCATGGTGCGGACCACTCGTTCCTGCGCTGCGAGGCTCATGACGTTGCTCTTGGCCACATCGACACCGCGTTCGGTTCGGAGTACCGAAATGTAACCGAGCACAACTCCCAACTTGATGTCCAGCCGCGTTCGCCGTACGTTCGATCCGGCGGCACTCGACAGGCATGTAGCCGCTTCGACAGAACTGGTTATCTTGCCACCGGTGTAGATCGGCAGTTTTGCCATCAACGATGCGGCCCCAAAATTATTGTCTAGGATGCGGAATGCAGTGCCGTTGAAATTGAAACTTGGATCGTTGGTCAAGAACAAATAGCCCGCTTTGTTCGTGACCGACGGCAACGCAGTGCGCTGGGCGGCGACCACACCAAAGTTGGCAGCCGATACCTTGGCTTCCGCGGCTTGCAGCCGTTGGTCCACCGTGATTGCAGTTTGCCACGCTTCGTCGAGCGTTTCTGCACAAATCGCAGATGCAGCCGTCATCCAACAGGCAGCTAGACCAGCACAAATCGTTGCCCATCGCATTGTCATCATCTCCCGAGTCTCACCGTAAGTCCCATTAAAGCGCGCGTTTGCCAGCAACGTGATGTACGGCGCAGAATATCGCTATTGCCAGTAGAAGGTCCTACTAGTCCTAACAATCGGCATTTTGACTATGTTCGGAATAGCTCGACTCGCAGCTCCGTCAGATTCAGGCCCAGAGAATCGGCCCAGAGAATCAGACACACATCGAGTTTGAGCGTGAGGCTGAGTTTGCGGGTATCGCAAGATAGGCCGCTTCACGCCACGCACTTGAAATCGAAGACGCGAAGTTTGCATGATGGCTCGTTACGGCGACGCACCGAGCGTGCACTAGCTGGAACAAGCCGCTCAATTCTGCGGAACCGCGACAATAACGCTCCGGCCATAGTACCACCGCCAGCAGACCACGGCGATCAAGGCACCGGCGCAATAGCAGAGGACATCGTTGGGGTCGGCGACAGCTGGGATGACCGGAGGGTGAGAAGCGGGAATGACCACTTCAAAAAGAACGGCCCACATCAACAAAGGAATGACGATCTCCAGATTCTCAGGCGGAGAATCGTGATCTCTGATTCCAAGCTGCTTCTGCCCCCACAGCATGATGGGAATCCAAAAGGGTATGCAGATCACGTCATTAAGGTAGGACTGGAGCAAACGGGGGCTTGCATCGAATTGTTCCAGCCAAAAGTTGATCCAATACAAGCAAAAACAACACAGGAACAAGGGGTCTTTCAGGTATTTGAAGTGCATGCCTCAATGACCGGACTGCGCTGCCGTGATATAGAACAGGGCAAAGAACAAGGCGATGACCGCCGCGGAAACAACTTGGATAACGAGGTTTCGGCTAAGCCGCTGCTCAGTGATGAGGTCGGTTTTACGTGGCGATGTGGACAAATACGACACCGCGCCGGAGCAGACGCTTGCCAATACGGCCACCACCAGCAGCGTAAAGCTGCCGGTCGTTTGGAACACGAACTGTACCAGTGGCAACCGCGTTTCCAACGCAGCCTCGTCGCCAGCGTAGATATCGGCGTCGAGCCCTCGGCCGCCAGACCTGCCGTCCCGACCAAGGCTGTAGAGCTCGAATGCGGCGTCGGTACGCGCGTACCTGAATGGCTGTCCCCATGGATCTCGAACGAACGCGTCGCGGGACGCGTCAGAAATTGCCAAGTCACGCAACGAGGCGGGGTACTCACCATGGGCGTCTAGATATTCGGCCAACTTCAACTGGATGGATTCCATGCCACCGACGGCGCGAACGATAAACGGATGGTGCATCGCCCCGACGCGCCCGGTTGCCACCCAGCTAGCCAAATAGGTCGCAACTAGAATCACCACAGCGGTTGCTACTGCGAGGCGTACGCGAGTTGAGCTGGGCAGCGGTTTCATCGGATCAACAGCCAGATCGACACTCATTACTCGCGAATACGCACGTAGCGAATACGCCGAAACTCGATTAACGCCGCGACACGTCATAACACATCAAGACGTCATTGGCGCGAAGGTAAAGCTTGCCGTCGTGGATCACCGGATGTGCCCAGGCGGGACCGTCGTCGACGGCCGCCTTGAACACACCTTTGACGCGAAATGCTTCTGGCGTGGCTTCGATCAGCGCGATCAAGGCTTTCTTTTCGTAGCGAAAGAAGATGTTACCGTCTGCGTACAGAATCGCCGCCGACCCACCCGCACGTGCCTTGCGAGCCCATTTCGACGCTTTCCATTTAATCTCGCCCGTCATGAAATCGAGGCAAACCGGAGTCCCTTTATTTTGGCCGTCGCCGCCATAGATGTAATCACCCATCAATACGACGCCACCGTGGTGGTTTTCGAAATCGCGTGGACCCAGGAAATAGACCTCCTTGGCGTCAAACGTGTCGCCCGCCTTGGTAAGCTCAAGCAACGCGCTGCCCGTCTTGTAACTGGTCGTTACAAAGACGTGATTGCCACGCACCACCGGTGACGGGATATTCGCGACACTGTTGGCGATTCGGTTATATCCCCACAGGAACTTGCCCGTGTCCGCCGCGACACCGACGGCGCCACGTCCGACAATCGTCATGTACTGCCGCACGCCATCAACAGTGGCCGCAATCACCGAGGTATACCCAGCACCGTCTTTTCCGGCCGAGCCGATATCGGGCATAACGCTCTTCCAGATCAACGTGCCATTGTTCTTGTCCAACGCCACAAGTACCGCGTCTCGGGTGCCGGGTGTGCAGACGACTTTGTCACCATCGACCAACGGTGATTCGCTCCACTTCCAGCCCGACATCATCTTGCCGCCGAAGTCCTTTTCCATGTTCTTCGACCATTTCCTGCTACCAGTCGAAGTCTCCAAACAAACCAGATCGCCACTCGTACCGAGTGCGTACAGACGATCACCATCGATCGTGGGCGTACAGCGCGAACCATCACCGTGCGGCGGACCGATTTTGGTCGCCCACAGTTCCTTCCGCGTGGTCAGGTCAAAGGCAATTACGAATTGCGACTTGCCGCTCCCATCAGGCCGATCGCCCATCGTAAAAATGCGGTTGTCAACAATCGCGACGCTCGAATAGCCCGTGCCGCACCCTTTGAGTTGCCAGAGCAACGGAAGTCCTTCCGCCGGAATCTCTTGAACCAGCCCCGTCTCGGGACAGATTCCAGTACACTCGGCACCACGGAAGTGAGGCCAATCCGAGTCGGTGGCGGCACTCGCCAACGTGGATAGACAACCACAGAGAACGATTCCCAAACCAATTCGATACTTCATCATCATCGCGTCGTTTTTCATTGCATGGATCTTCGAGTATGGGCTTTGAAATACAGAGCGGCGGCCGAGGCCGTCAACACTGCTGAGTCCAACTCTCATAGAATAGTCGGAATGTGCCCAGTAGCCAAGGATCGGTCACAGGAAACCCGCCTGCAGGGCGAGGCAAGAATAATTTGCAACTATTCACAAGCGATCAAATCTGTTCTGGTCTCTTCCGTGCCGAAGGCACAGCCCTATACGAGCCCAGGGTGCAGCCAATGCGAGTTTTTGCAAGCATTGGCGTAACCCTGGGTTGTGCTCTTCGGGACTGGAAAAAAAGCAGGCACGGATCAACTCCTGAAATGGCGAGTAACCGTTCCCGGCCAGAGGCCGGGAACGGTTACATTAATTCCGGTACTTATTCAAACTCGAAACGAAGCGTGACCGAGTGAGCGAAAACCAGATTGATCGCCCGAGATTAGTTCGCCTTGCCCCACAGCCCTGAACCCTGGACTCTCGTCTCCAGGCCCTTGACTCTCGACTCTCGACTCTCGACTCTCGACTCTGGGCTCTCGACTCTCGACTCTCGACTCTCGACTCTCGACTCTGGGCTCTCGACTCTCGACTCTCGACTCTGGGCTCTCGACTCTGGGCTCTCGACTCTGGGCTCTCGACTCTGGGCTCTCGACTCTCGACTCTCGACTCTCGACTCTGGCCTCTCGACTCTGGACTCTGGACTCTGGGCTCTCGACTCTGGACTCTGGGCTCTGGACTCTGGGCTCTCGACTCTGGGCTCTCGACTCTCGACTCTCGACTCTGGGCTCTCGACTCTGGCCTCTCGACTCTGGGCTCTCGACTCTGGCCTCTCGACTCTGGGCTCTCGACTCTGGCCTCTCGACTCTGGGCTCTCGACTCT
>JAJRVM010000185.1 GCA_024277285.1 Planctomycetota bacterium | reverse complement strand
GAGTTGCCTTGCCTGAATCGCAGCAAACCGCCTCTTGTCTTTTTCGTTCAATGTATGGAAAACGTTCCGAGTCTGGGCTTCAACAACTTCATCAAACGGTTCAAATGTCGCAGTGGCCATCCTTGGCGCTCCTCAAAAAGGGGATTGTGTCTTCACCGCTGCGATAATATCAAATCAGACACGTCAAGTCGTCACTAATTTCACGAGTGGCACGAAGTCCAGTTTCCTTCGTGTCTTCGTGACTTTGTGTGATTTCACTCGATCCTAAACCTACACGACCACAACTACACTGGACTCCACCGTGACCGGCGACGTCCAAGTAAACCCAATCCTCCCATCGCCAATAAAGCGACGGACGACGGTTCCGGCACGGCGACCGTTGCGATGCGTTTTCCTCGCTCGTATCCGCCGTCCTTGAACGCCGTGATCAGATCGCCCGAGTCAAAATCTCCGTCGCCGTTCCAATCTCCCTCGGTCCACGTCGAATTGAGCGTGATGTTGTCTTCGTATTCGTTGGCGGTGAAGACGAGTATCAGGTCGCTGCTGTTGAATTCACCGTCTAGGTCCGAATCGCCAAAGTAGGTGTTTGAGAGATCGTGGACCCAGTACGCACGGTCAGCCGATGATACCTGTCCGTCCTGATCCAAATCGTATTGCGGATCGGTCAAGGCTTGTCTGATGGCGGATGAGATGATGTCGATATCGACCGCGTCGAGTAAGCTGTTATTGTTGACGTCGCCAAGCGGACTGGCAACGGCTGCCTCAATAGTCATCTGAAGAAATTGAAAGCTCTGGTTGGAAACTACTTGGGACAGCTTACGCCAACGGTTGTTCGCAAAGATAAGAGCTTCGTCTGCGCCGTTTGCGCCATTTGCCGATGGCGTCACAGGAAAAGATACAAATTCAAATCGCGGGTCAGTATCGTCCACGTTCCAAACCAGGTGATACTGTGAGTTGGGCTGAAGACCTGAAACGTCGCCGTCTAGCGTAAAGAACTGCCATCTTTTGTCCATGACCAACTCAAAATCGACAGTGCCTACCTTACCAATACGGCTTCCCGGTATTCCAGTTCCGTCGTCATCCCAAACTTCCAGTTGATACGTTCCCGACGGCGTTCCACGTGATTCGAGGTCGACGGTGACCGACGTCACGTTATTTTGATCCCCGGTCATGAATGGTTGAGAGAACCATTCGGTGTTGAATTCAGGCGATGTCCGCCAACGAAACACTGTGTTTGCAACCGGATTTCGATCACGGTCCAGCGTATCGAATAGAGCAACTGTCTGCGGGTGCGCCGCCTCCATCGCTTCGACTTTCATAGCCGTGTAAAAGTTCTTGAGACCAAAAACGCTGTTTAGATCCGCCCAAAACGGATCTTGATTGCGATAGGCGTGAAGGTTTGCGGCACCGTTGGTTCCCGCAGCTGCGTCGTACCCCAGAGGTTCCGGAACGTCTGGATCACCTGAGAATGCTACTGCGAATCCAAGGCTCCTGCTGCCACTACTAATCCCTTTTACCTCCGCAAAATCACTGACAATCCAATAGGGCTGATTGGGTTCGAGCCCAAGAATTAGGTTGTCGAAACTGAATTCGCCAAATCGTCCGATTGGGACTTCGGTAACGTCGAGGATCTTTCCAATGTCTGCAATTTTCCCGTTCGGCTCGTCGATTGGAATCGGCTTTCCCGATCCATTGTCTCGCCAAAGTTCAAACCGTAGACTCCCGGTCACGCCCGCTTCAGGCCGCTGAAGTAAGATCGAGAGTTGATCAATATTAGCGTAGTCACCCAACACAAATTGCTGCGCATAGCGACGATCAGCCCCGCCCGCGGTTTGCCAATCGTTATCGGACCGAACGTTATCCAAGTTGTCGTAAAGGACAGCTTGAGCATTTGACAGTCTGTTGAAGGGTGAAAATAGCGAGCTGAAGACAGCTAGTACGAAAGCGGCTTCTTTTGCACTGGTAGACATGAATTCTCACAATCTTTAATCGTTAAGGTTTACTCGCGGTGACGCTGTTAAAGCCTTTGTAGCGGCAGGGCGCGAGCCGTATGCACCCGGTATCTAACGATGCCGGTTCGCCTCGCACAATTCGCCGACTTGCAAACGACGCACTCGGTCCGCCGCAGGTATAATGCGGATTCGTTTCCGAGTTTTCCAAGAAATCTAGAAAAGAAGTTCTGCATAACGCATGTCTGAGGTTGCACGGATCATTCAGAAAATCGACGCGGGCGAGATGACCTCGGCGGAGGAGTTATTGCCGGTGGTTTATAACGAGCTGAAGACGCTGGCCAGTCGACGGCTTGCTAAAGATGGTGAGCAGAGTCTGCAGACCACGGAGCTCGTGCATGAGGTTTATCTGCGGCTTGTTGGACCGGAGCAGGGATGGAACGGGCGAGCTCATTTCTTTGGCGCTGCCGCTGAAGCAATGCGAAGGGTCCTTGTTGATCGGGCTCGCAGGCGGAATGCGGAAAAACGTGGCGCGGATTATGAACGGGTCGAATTACACGATTCGGCGATGGCTGCCGGGTTCCAGCCGCACGAAGTGCTAGTCGTTGACGAACTGTTTGACCGCCTCGCCGAGAAGCATCCGATCGAAGCCCAAGTCGCGAAACTGCGGTATTTTGCCGGTTTTAATCATCGCGAAACGGCGGAAGCACTTGAGATGCCTATCAGTACGGCTCACAATCATTGGGCGTTTGCAAAAGCGTGGTTGTTTCGAGAATTCCGCGGAACGGAATAATTCCTGGAAAATCGCGACGAGATGTCGCACTAGCGCATTGGGGAGTGTGTTCTCCCGGCAATCGTGTCGCTCACCTTAGTTTTCAACGACGAGCGATGTAGCTGGACTCGCAAGAGTTCGAGATTATACATGTCGGCCTCCGAAGTCGTTCGACTCCGGCTACCCGATAACCAAACTACCGTAGATTAGTAGCGATCACGCGAGATTCTATGCTCGCAGATCGGGGCATGGGATACCGCATAGCAAACAATGACATGAGAACGGCGGACGACAACGAGAAAGTCATTTTCCATGCGGCTCGCGCTATCACCGAGCCATCGCAGCGCGAAACGTATGTAAATGCCGCCTGCGAAGGTAATGGCTCTCTACGACAACGGATCGAATCGTTGCTTGCCGCTGTCGATGAAGCTGGACCGTTCATGGAGTCGCCATTACTCGAATCCCAGGATCGCAACGCCGCGACCGTCATCGATGAATTGGAAGGCACGACGATTGGGCCGTACCAATTGCTAGAGAAAATCGGTGAAGGTGGATTTGGTGTGGTGTACATGGCCGAGCAAACCGATCCGCTTCGTCGTCGTATCGCGTTGAAGATTATCAAACAAGGGATGGACACCAAGCAAGTCGTTGCTCGCTTTGACGCGGAACGACAAGCACTCGCTCGGATGGAGCATCCAAACATCGCAAAAGTGTTCGATGCCGGAGCGGCAGAGAACGGCCGACCCTATTTTGTAATGGAACTCGTTCGTGGAATCTCGCTCATTGAATTCTGTGATCAACGACAACTGACCACCGAAGAACGTTTGTCAATCTTTGTCGATGTTTGCGGCGCGATTCAGCACGCCCATCAGAAAGGAATTATTCACCGCGACATCAAGCCTACCAACGTGCTCGTTTCTACGAACGGGGATCAAGCCGTACCAAAGATTATCGACTTCGGGATCGCAAAGGCGACACAAGGGAGTCTGACCGACAAGACTCTGTTTACTCAGTTTCGTCAGTTTATTGGCACTCCAATTTACATGAGTCCAGAACAGAGTCAATTGAGTTCGATCGATGTCGATACTCGTAGTGATGTCTATTCGTTGGGCGTTTTGCTGTACGAGTTGCTGACAAGCACGACGCCACTCCGAAAAGACGAACTACGGGCATTCGGTTATGATGAGATCTGCAAGCTTATTCGCGACACGGTGTTTGCAACGCCGTCCAAGCGGATCAGTTCATTCCATGCGCACGAGTTGAGCACTCTCGCGGGGACACGACGTACCAAACCGGATGAGATTTCCGCAAGAATACGTGGCGATCTCGATTGGATCGTGATGAAAGCGATCGAAAAGGATCGTGCGCTTCGCTACGCGTCTGCCGATGCCTTGGCGGAAGATATTCGTCGCCACTTGCGTTACGAGCCAACAACCGCGTCACCACCGGGG
>JAJRVM010000184.1 GCA_024277285.1 Planctomycetota bacterium | reverse complement strand
GCGGGCCGCAAGCTGCTGCGCGCATACTGCACAAAACCACGCCTAAGCCCTGCCGAAACCGCTGTTACCCGCCATTTCGAACTCAGCTGCCAACTTTACCGGCCAAGCTCGCTGCTTCCGCGACGCAACGCTCCGTCCAAGAGACTTTTTTCAACGGCCGAGCGTTGAAAAAAGTCTTGTCTCTTGGGGAAGGAACGCCGTTTACCGCGCCGCTGGCACTAGCTGAGCCCGCGGGTGCGACCTACCAAGCCAGCTACGCGTTCAAAATGGCGGACCAGCAGCACGACCAGCACCCAGACCAGGCCAAGATAGAAGCCCGTCAGTTGGCCTAACACGGCCCAAGAGAAATAACCGGAAAACGCGTTCCCCATCAAGCGGGCATCCAAGGCGAAGCCGGCGATGCCGCAGACGACCGCCCAACTTACCGCGACGGACATCACGTCGGTAACCGATTCCGGGGTGATTCGCCGCTGATGTGCGGGCCGAAGTATGGATGCCATCACCACGGCCAGTCCCCAGAACAAGATGCTCAACGGACCAAGTTGCACTGTGACGGCCAGGTAGGTACCAATAGCCATCACCAGCAACATCATATCGCCGACGCTGAACGCGCGATTGGAAACTCGATTTGTCTTCACGTTGTGCCCCGCTTCCATGTTTTTGCCGCCAGCCAAGGGCGGCAGGGCCGCCAACCAATTACGAGCTACCGCTCGGACAGCATTGACTCGCTCCCGCTGGTCGCTGGATTTAGCGAAAGCGAACAAGTTTCTTGCCGTTAGTAGCACGTTAAGGAAAACTATTGTAGCAGGTTTTGCAATTCGGCAACACAATCGTCGACTTTAATTCGGCGCTGTTCCAGCGAGTCCCGGTCACGGATCGTCACGGTGTTGTCGGTGAGCGTTTGCCCGTCCACCGTGATGCAATAGGGAGTTCCGGCTTCGTCCTGGCGGCGATAGCGTCGACCGACAGCCCCTTTCTCGTCATAGAAAGTGGGGAAATGGGCCTTCAGGGCAGAGTAGATGCCTTGGGCGACTTCGGGCATTCCGTCTTTCCTGACCAACGGAAAGACGGCGGCCTTGATCGGCGCGATCCGAGGATGAAAACGCATGACGGTACGTTTTTGCATCTTGCCTTTTTCGTCAGGTGCTTCATCCTCGGTGTAGGCTTCGCACAGGAAGGCGAGTGTTGCTCGGTCGGCGCCGGCGGACGGTTCGATCACATGCGGAATGTAGCGTTCGCCCGACAGGTCATCACGGTAGGTCAGGTCCTTGCCACTGCCGCGCCAACGCGGTTTCCCGTCGGCGTCTTTTTCCAATTCAAGTGGGTCGGTGTTGGGGTCGAGTTTACCTTCCATGTGGCTACGCAGATCGAAATCACCACGGTGGGCGATGCCTTCGAGTTCGCCAAACTCGCCCTCGGGCAGGAACGGAAAAGCGTATTCAATGTCGGCGGTGCCGGTCGAATAGTGGCTCAATTCTTCCGGGGCATGTTCGCGCAGACGCAGTCGTTCGCCAGCGAGTCCCAGGTCGGTGTACCACTGCATGCGGCGATCGCGCCAGTATTGGTACCATTGTTTTGAAGCGTTCGGATGACAGAAGAACTCGATTTCCATCTGCTCGAATTCGCGCGAGCGGAACGTGAAATTGCGTGGCGTGATCTCATTGCGAAAGCTCTTGCCGATCTGCGCGATGCCGAACGGAACACGGACGCGCGTACTGTCGACGACGTTTTTGAAGTTGACGAAGATCCCCTGAGTCGTTTCGGGACGCAGAAATGCGACACTCTCTTCGCCTCCCAAAGCCCCGATATAGGTTTTGAACATCAGGTTGAATTCACGCGGTTCGGTCAAGCTGCCGAGTGTCTTGGCGTCGGGCCCCAGGACTCGCTCGGGGCTGTCAACATCGGGCAGCGCGATGAAGTCGCCATCCCATGTAAGCTGATCCGCGTTCTTTGCGCGCAGGCGAAAATACTTCAAAGCGCGGTGCTGCACGTCTGCTTGTTCATGAGAAACTTCGGCGACGGTCGCGACAAAGATCCGTTCCCCCTTCGCCTCGGCCCAGCGCCCACGTACCTGGTCAAATCGGTAACGTCGCTTACTCTCGCGGCAGTCGACCATCTTGTCGTGGAATAAATCGTAGTGCCCAGAACACTTCCAGACTTGAGGGTGCATGATGATAGTGCAGTCGAGTCCCGTCATTTCGTACGTCGAAGGGGTCCCCGGCACCTGGGTCAATTCATTGTGGCCGCTGACCATGTCGCGCCACCATGCTTCGCGCACGTTGCGTTTGAGTTCCACGCCCAGCGGACCGTAGTCCCAGAAGCCGTTCAGGCCTCCGTAAATCTCGCTCGATTGGAACAAGAAACCGCGCCGACGACAGAGGGATACCAGTTTTTCCATTTCCATGATGAGAGCTCGTATAGGTTTCTATTTTCGTAACACTTTAGCCGTCTGCGGTGAGTGAAGGAGTTTTTCTTGGGACAACGTGTAGCTTACCAGTCTTATTCACCCATGGGACAAGCCCATGGGGGTCTTTTCAAAGCACCGTTGCTGCAATCGGCTAAACATATTTCGGAGTTTCGTGCCAGCGATGCCGCAGGACGGACCACTCCAATCACGGCGCGTGTCAGACACCGCCCGCGACCGTTTGTGCCAGAATCGACTCGGTTTGAGTAAGGTCGTCGAACAGCAAGTCAGGCTCCGCGTCGGCAAGACTCTGTCGATCGTCCCAGCCGGTGGCAACGGCAATCACCTTGGCCCCAATGGCTCGTGCACATTGGATGTCAAGCGGCGTGTCGCCGACCACCCAGATCTGTTCCGGCTCAATCTGGTTGTCGAGGCGTTCGCGGCAAGCGGCCAGGGCTTCATGGGCGACGGCATCCCGCTCGACATGGCGGTCGCCAAAGCCTCCAAAGGAGAAATGGTGCATCAGATCGTAATATTCCAGCTTCATCTTTGCGCCATCGTGCGCGTTGCCGGTAAGCAACCCCAAGGTGACGTCGGTGTGGCGTGCCAATTGGTCCAGCAGCAGCGGCACGCCCGGCAGCACTTCGCCCTGACGCTGCGGCAAGTAGTGCTCCAAACGCTTCAAGTATTCGCTACGCAGCAATTGCCAGTTGGCGTGGGAATTCTCGACATTGTGCAAGCGAAATAGATTCTGTGCAATGCCGCGGTCGGTTCGGCCGCTAAAAGGAACCTCGTGAGGTTGGTCGACGCCAAACGTTTCCGAAAACGCTTCCATCAGCGCCGCACCACCAGCTCCGCCCGTCTTGATTAGGGTACCATCGATATCGAACAAAAAAACTACCATCTTGTTTGGTTTCCTCGCGCTGCAGGGGGCGCATGGTGGGCGGTCCATTTGGTTTATCATGACGACGATCGCGGACCACCATGGCGTGGAGCCAGGCGATCGTAATGATAGCCATCTCGGGGGTTTGGGGCGTTTGTACCAGACCCGCAACGCCCGCACCGTTGCACGGCACTCGGACTGGGTATTCTGCTTTCCTTGCTGCGCGAGGTCGTCTGGCGATCTGACGCGTAACGCAATATTGGTTGACGTGTGTGTGGGGGCGAACTCACACCCTGCCCTTTATCGTAGTGAATTGCCGCGTTGGGCGGAATTGCGGGCACCCGCTCCCCTGCCCCGCACCGTGGCGGCGGTTGGCGGTCCGCAGGGCCGCTGGTACAATTCGCAATAGTCTTTGGGAACTCAGTCCCATTCCCCCATCTGCGCAAAAGCCGTCGCGTCGCGCCGTTTGACAACATGATAGAATACAAGCAACTGTTTTTCCATCTGAAGTGGGACGTGCACTCGAGTTCATTTTCCATCGGTCGACCCCCACCGCCTTGTGCGGTGGGTGAAGAGGATTGGTAGGCTACCCGTGGCGTCCCATCCCCCTCCACAAACATGGCCCCACTCCCTTCCCGCCGCCGAAGGCGGCGGGAAGGGAGTGGGGGCAGTAGCTGGCATCGCGGGTAGCTCACCAGGCGTTTTCACCCATGGGACGAGCCCATGGGACGAGCCCATGGGAGTCTTTTGAAAGCGCCATTACTTCATTCGGCTAAACTGTTACGAACATAGATAAACGGAAATAGCAGAATCGAACGACACGCAACGGAACTGCGAATAGTGCCATTTGTCCATGACTCTTGGGATTGGGCCCCAAAGATATGCATCCCGCGTTGAACTTACTTGTGGCGATCAGTCTGCTGGTGGTGGCATTCGTCATGTTGCGTCCCAAAGCGGGATGGATCTGGCGGTGGCGACGGCGTGGCCAGTCCGAGCGAGTTCGAATCGAGGACGCGTTGAAACACCTGTACAGTTGTCTGGAGGCGGGATTCCCGGGTTCGATCGATAGTGTAGCCGGAGCACTCGAATGGGGACGCGATGACGCGGCACAGTTGGTGCAGCGTCTCGAACAGCGTGCTTTGGTGCAGGCCGTTGCATCGGGTATTGTGTTGAGTGATGCGGGCCGGCGCTACGCGCTGCAGGTGATTCGCACGCACCGATTGTGGGAGCAGTATCTGGCCGAACAGACGGGCGTGAGCGAGCGCGAATGGCATGAATCGGCTGATCGGATCGAACATCAATTGACTCCCGAGCAGGTCGATGCCTTGGCGGCACGCATAGGTGATCCGGTTTTCGATCCGCACGGTGATCCCATTCCGTCGGCCGCCGGTGCGGTGCAACGCCCTGACGGTCAGTTGTTAGGCAGCGTCGCGCCAGGCAGCATGGTGCGCATTGTGCATGTCGAGGACGAGCCCGAGTCGACGTACCGCGTGCTACGCGATGCACAACTCCAAGCGGGAATGATCATTACGGTGGTCGGAGTGACCTCCACAGCGGTTCAGGTTGACACCGGTGCCGCGCGTTGTTCGCTTGCGCCCTTGGTGGCGGCGAACGTTACGGTGCAAATGGTCGATGACAAGACCGCTGGGCAAGTGTCATTGCGGCGACTGGCATCGTTGGCCCAGGGCGAGCAGGCGACGGTGACCGACATCTCGCCCGGTTGTCGAGGTGTTGAGCGGCGTCGGTTACTCGATTTGGGACTCGTCCCCGGCACGGTCGTCAAGGCCGAGTTTTCCAGTCCGGCCGGAGATCCAATGGCCTATCGTGTGCGTGGCGCCTTGATCGCACTGCGCGCGCAGCAGGCGGAGATGATTCACATTGCCGAGCGCGAAAGTTGAATCAGGGTGGGGTAAAAATGATCGTCTCTTTGGGAGTTCCAACAATGAGGGATTCCAACAAAACGTCCAGAGCGAAATCTGGCCTCTGCTCCGCTACGAATTGGCGCCCCACGGCTAACGTGGTCTTGTTGGAGCTCCCTAGTCCATGCCGTGCTTCATGGCAGATTCAGAAAGACACATGACCAAGAATACCTGTCAAGCTTGCCCCGCTCACAACGCCGTGCAATTGGTACGGATGGGGTTGCATGTCGAGAGTACGCAATACGTCGTGGCGTTAGCGGGCAATCCCAACACGGGCAAGAGTACGGTGTTCAATGCGTTGACGGGCCTGCGCCAGCACACCGGCAACTGGCCGGGCAAGACGGTGTCGCGCGCCGAGGGTGGGTTTCAGTATGACGGTCGCAGCTACAAGCTGGTCGATCTGCCGGGTACCTACTCGTTGTTGGCCACCAGCACGGACGAGGAGATTGCGCGTGATTTTGTCCTCTTCGGCCAACCCGACGTCACGTTGGTCGTCGTCGATGCCACACGTCTCGAGCGGAATCTCAATCTGGCTCTGCAAGTCATGGAGATCACCGATCGGGTTGTGGTCTGTTTGAATCTGATGGACGAGGCCCAGAAACATGGAATGGTGGTCAATGCTGACGAGTTGTCGCGTCGATTGGGTGTGCCGGTGGTTGCCACATCAGCTCGTTTTGGCAAGGGGATCGGTGAGCTGTTGCGCGTGATTGACGGTGTGGCGACCGGGCAGGTTCCATCGCATCCGATTCACGCTGCGACGACGTCCGATGAGTTGGCGGCGGTGGTCGCTCAGTTGCGTCCCGACCTGGAACAATTGTTTCCCGGAATGGCCAACGCGGATTGGCTGGCGACTCGATTGCTGGACGGTGACCGCGGGATTGTCAACGCTTTGCAGAGTGGTGAACTGGCTCAATTGGCCCAATTTGGCGATCATCCAACAGATAGCTGCACGGCGGCGACCGACGCGCCGACCGAGGTGTCCTACCAACAAGGTTTGCAGAAGCTGTTGGCCAAGACGCAGGACTTACGCTGGAAGCTTGGGGCGCATGTCCATCAGTCGTTAGCCGAGCAAACCTACGCACACGCGGCCACGATTGCGGACGCGGTAGTTGCACGGAACCACCGTGGTACGGGACGTCATTGGGACGCGACGCTAGACCGGCTCCTTACCAATCGTTGGACCGGCTTGCCGATCATGGTCGGCTTGCTGGCGATCGTCTTGTGGCTGACCGTTGCCGGCGCCAACGCTCCGTCGGCGGCGCTCGCCTCGCTGCTGCTTGAGACGGTTCACCCGATGCTCAAGACGGCTGCGGCGTCGATCGGCATGCCGTGGTGGCTGGACGGCCTGTTGATCGATGGCTGCTATCTGGCCACGGCCTGGGTCGTCGCCGTGATGCTGCCGCCGATGGCCATTTTTTTTCCGCTCTTCACACTGCTCGAGGATTTCGGTTACCTGCCACGTGTGGCGTTCAACTTGGACCATATGTTTCAACGTTGCGGAGCACATGGCAAGCAGGCGCTGACCATGTGCATGGGGTTTGGTTGCAACGCGGCTGGTGTTATTGCGGCGCGCGTGATCGACAGTCCGCGTGAGCGGTTGATCGCAATCATTTCGAATAATTTCGCACTCTGCAATGGGCGTTGGCCGACCCAGATCCTGATTGCCACCATTTTCATCGGCGCGCTGGCCCCCGCCTACTTGTCGGGCGTGGTCGCAGCCCTGGCGGTTGTTGGCGTAGCATTACTAGGAGTGGCAACCACGTTCCTCGTATCGTGGGGGCTTTCGCGCACGATGCTACGTGGCGAGCCCTCGACCTTCCATTTGGAACTGCCGCCCTATCGCCCGCCACGCTTTTGGCAGACCATCTACACGTCGTTGATCGACCGTACGATGTTCGTCCTGTGGCGCGCCGTTATGTTCGCACTGCCTGCCGGGGCCGTGATTTGGACGATCGCCAATGTTCCGGTCGGTGACGCTTCACTCGCGCAGTGGCTGACCACCCACCTTGATCCGCTGGGCCTTTTCATCGGGCTTAATGGCGTGATCCTGGTTGCCTATATTGTTGCCATTCCCGCCAACGAGATCGTGATCCCCACGGTGCTGATGCTGACCGTTCTGACGGCCCGCGCGGCGGGCGTGGGCGAGAGTGCCGGAGTGATGTTTGAACTGGACTCGGTGGCCGAGACGGGAAAACTGCTCCGCGCCGGCGGTTGGACCTTGTTGACCGGTATCAACTTGATGCTGTTCAGCCTGCTGCACAACCCATGCTCGACCACGATCTTCACCATCTGGAAAGAGACGAACAGTTGGCGCTGGACGCTCGTCGCCACCCTGCTGCCGCTGCTGCTCGGTTTCACCGTTTGCTTCTTTGTCGCCCAGGTGTGGTACCTGTTCGCGGGATAATGCTACACCGCGTCTCGTGCTGTGGCAAGGCATGGAATTGAGGTAACACTGGCTCTGTCAGGACGGTCCTTCGTTCTTGCCGAGCTTTGCGAACACTGGCGAAGCCAGTGCCACCCTATGCCACGAGCAGATGCTGACACCGCACTACGCTACTGGGCCGAAGTGGTCTTTCCAGGTCGAAGCCAGTTGTTTGCCCTGCTGTAGCAAAGCGGCGTAGTCCTCGCGGGAGAGCGGCTGGTATTGGGCCACCAGTTTGGCGTTCTCGCGCAGCTGCTCGATCGTGTGCGGGCCGATGACACAGGTGGCCACACCCGGCAGGCCCAGTGCATAGCGGATCGCTTGTTGCTTCATCTTGGTTTGGATCATGGGGCCGGTGTTTGGACCCGCCGCCGTTGCGAAGCCGCCCTTCATGCCGCCATAGACTTTCATGCAGACGACTCCCATCTTGTGCTCGTTGGCCAGTGGTAGCACCTTGGTCTCGAACCCATACGTGTGCCGATCGACAAAATTCATCGCGACCAACAGGACATCGATTTCGTCGGTGCGGATCAAGGGCAGGAAATTGCCCGGCATGTGATGGCCGGAAATGCCGATGTGTCGTACCACGCCTTCCTTTTTCTTGCGCAATAAGTACTCGAGCGACCCACCTTTGCCGAGCACCTTCTTGACGTCACGGTTCCCCATACTGTGGATGTACATAAGATCGACGTAGTTGGTGCGCAGCTTCTTGAGCGAATCTTGAAGCGACTCTTCCGCTTCTTTGGCTGTATCGGCCCAAACCTTGCTGGTCAAGAACACTTTATCGCGATGGCCTTCCAATGCGATGCCGATCGCCTCCTCCGCTTTGCCATAAAGATTGGCCGCGTCCACAACGTTGATGCCCAACTTCAGTGCTTCATCCACCAGACGCCCGACCGCCGGGATGTCGACTTCGCTCGATTTTCCACATGGCCAGGTGCCCAGCGAAAGCATCGAGACTTTGCGCCCGGTCCGACCCAATACGCGCTGTGGCAATTTGCTCGGGCGTGGCCGAGCCTGTGTGGTATTGGCAACGAGCAGCGTACCGGCTCCTGCGGCACGAAGGAACGAACGACGGGAAACGTTGGGGATATTGCGTTGGGTCATGGGAGAAATCTCCTTCTGCGGCAGGCCGCTCGATGTGAGTCTAGTTGTACAGCGCCACTTAGCCGCCCTAACGGAGGCTGGCTAATGACGAATGCTCGATGACGAAACAAAGGCAAAATCCGAAGCACGACTGCCGCGCGGAACTGCACAGATCGTCCGATGAGAAAGCCTTCGACATTCGAGATTCATTGGTCATTGGTCATTGGTCATTGGTGAGAAAATGTGCTGGCAAGGGGACGCTGGATAATTGAGCTCCCTCTTACTCACGAAACAAGGGCTCTCCCACCTTTAGATGTTTCGGGTTGAAGGGGTGAATCGCTTCGGCCAGCGGCAGCCCGCGAACGTCGATGTTTGCTGGGTCGATTGAGCCCACGCCTTTTTCGGCCAACAATCGCAAGTGGTTGTCGCCCATAAAGGGGAACTGGCCATGGTCGGCCATCGGGTCATAACCCATCACTGCGGTGCAAATGGCATCGGTGCAGACGCCGTTGCGTCCGGCCAGCAGCAAGTGCGATTTGATCGGCTCGCTCCCCTTGATCCAAGGGCCTTCGCCGCCACGGTTGGTCAGGATACCATCGACCAAGACGAGATCAGGTGGCCGCGCGCCGTACAGATCCGCCGTAATGCGTGGTACGCGATGGTTCCAGGTGCGTGGCGAATCGGGGTCGACTTCTTGAGGAACGCCCTCGGGTGGCTGGCGGTCTCCTTTGTGGAACGTGTCGCCCCGCGCGGTGACGGACTGTTCATCGACCTTCGCCCGCCCTGCCCCGTCGCACGCATCGCCGTAGATCGACGTTGGTGCCATGCCAAACAAGTTCTTCACCGACATGGTCACGCCTGCATTGGCATGATCCTTTAGTTTGGCCAACGAGATGAAGACATCGGTCTTTTCGTAGCGTTGGTTTATCTCAAAGGCTGGGTACACGAACCCGCCCCAAGGCACTTTGAATTGGCTGTAGTTTTTCCATGGCCCGCGATGCCGAGTGTCCTCCCATGTGACTTTGCCGCCCCCGGCACGATTGATCGCATCGATGTCCCAGCCGTTTTCCCCCATCACTTTCTCTGGGGGACGAGCGTCGTAGGTGCTTTCGAGCAAAACGATCTTCGTGGCCCCAGCTTGGTGCAATGCCGCACAGGTGGCGGCGACGAACTTGGGGTGCACGTGGTAGGTTTCGTATGCTGGCAATCCACCCAGTTTCCAACGTGGGCCGCCGGTCAGATTCAACTTGATCGCTACTGTCTTGCCCGAGACGAGTTGTTGGATGCCACCGATTGCATCGAGTGCCGCAGTCAGTTTGGCAAACAATCCTTGCGATTCGTAGCTTGCGCAGCGCTCGATCGCCACCGGCGCGGTAGGCGCCACTGGCAATGGTCGCGCACAGGCCGAAAGCTGTAGCCCTGGCCAGAGGGAAGTGGTTGCTGCGCCCGTGGCCGCAGCAAGTGAGCGGCGCAGGAACTCACGGCGACCGAATTGACATAGCCTCATTGGTAACTCCCTTGGACGCGTCGGTTTTGTGGCAGTCTTGATGCGATCCTCTGCCCCCCATCGATCAGCCTGGCTCCATGATTGTGACTTCTTTGCAGGCCGGCTGCAAGGAAGAATGCACCATCAACAGAGAGTGGGAGAGTGGGAGAGTGGGAGAGTGGGAG
>JAJRVM010000183.1 GCA_024277285.1 Planctomycetota bacterium | reverse complement strand
TTTCAATCAGCGCCCCCGCGTGTGCGGAGGCGATGCCAAACTAAGCGCAACACAATGAGCGATGCAAGTTTCCATCCGCGCCCCCGCGTGTGCGGAGGCGATGCCAAACTAAGGGCAACACAATGAGCGATGCGAGTTTCAATCCGCGCCCCCGCGTGTGCGGAGGCGATTAGAGTTTGCCCGGTGCCAGCCGGATCTTGCAGGTTTCAATCCGCGCCCCCGCGTGTGCGGAGGCGATCTCAACGCGTGCGAGAGTATAGTTTCGCGCACGGTGTTTCAATCCGCGCCCCCGCGTGTGCGGAGGCGATGCCCCAGTACGCAGTGATTCCAGTCAGCTTGCGAGGTTTCAATCCGCGCCCCCGCGTGTGCGGAGGCGATAGCGGGCAGTGTAACTTGTTTCAGATCCTGGAGATAGCACAGCGTATCCGCGATCGTTGCTCACGACGGTAGCCTCACAGTTGCCGTGCCGACGGCTTCGGTCATAAGTACTTTGGCCACAGATGGTTCTGACGTCCGCGAACCTCGCGGTAGATTTCCGCGCGCTGGCCGTTCGCGGGCTCGTTCTACGCAATCAACGGCCCGTCCAAGTCAATCGACGGTTTCGCGCCCACATGCTCGACCTTGCGTTTCCAGTTCTTACCCAGGTAGTAGAACCGAAGACTGTCTTCTTCGGGATCGATTAGGTCGATGAGCCGCTGTTTACATGTAGTCCACTCAGAATAATCGACCAGCAATTCGAACACCGAATTCTGAACGCGCTGCCCAAAATCGAGGCACGTTTTGGCTACCTTTCGCAATCGCTTTCGCCCGGCCGGAGTCTTCGTGCTGACGTCATAGGTCACTAGCACATACATTTGTCTTACCTACTAGCGCTGCTATTTCCAAACAAACGGGGGATAGGCGTCGAGATCACCGCGCAAATGTCGCGCGAGCAAGCGCGCCTGCAAGTGAAGCAACAGGCCCACGCTGGTCTTCTCGCTCAAGAAGGGATGCTCGATAACGTCCTGCTTCCGCTTTTGATACGAGGTCAACACCGTCTTGCGGGTTTTGTCATCCATCAGGACGGCGCGACTCTCGCTCACCGTAAACCCACCGGCCGTAACTTGCCTCCGATTGATAAGCGAAAGCGCTAGTCGATCCGCCAGGAAAGGTCGAAACTCTTCAATAAGATCGAGTGCCAAGCTGGGCCGACCGGGCCGGTCACGGTGCAAGAACCCGACTGCCGCGTCGAGGCCCGTTGCTTCACAGGCGCTACGCGCGTCATGCGTCAACATGCTGTACAAGAACGACAACAGCGAGTTGATGCGATCCAGCGGTGGGCGTCGCGATCGAGTAGTGAATTGCATCGCTTGGTCGTCTGTGTTAATCAGTTGCTGAAAGATACCAAAATACGTCGATGCCGCATCCCCCTCGATACCGCGAAGTTGATCGAGTCTCTTCGCGTTCCGGGCATCGTCTAATTGGCGAGCCATCACGACCGCCGCCGCTTGGAGGGATTCCTGGCGGGCACCGTCACCGGTATCGCGGGCACCACGGAGCAACACGCTTCGGCAGTTGGCGATCTTGGCCGCCACACAGTTTCTGGCAATCTGTACGGCGGCCGCTTCGTCGTCGGCCTGGCGATATTGCTCACGCCGCAGCAGCACGTTGCCGGGCGAGTAGCCGACAACCGCCGCCCGAAATCGGCCATATTCCGAAAGGAACGAGATCGTGACATTGGCCTCAGCACATGCCGCCATCAAAGCGGGACTGCAGCCGACGCGACCAAAACAGACGATACCGTCGAGATTGAGCAACGGCACGCGCAGTCGCGTCTCTTTTTGCACGCGGACCAGGACCGCCTGACCATCTTTGGCCAGATACGTACCCTGAGTAGTAACAAACAGCGTGTTGAGGTGTCGTTTCATGCCATGCCCTTCGGTCGCCGCGTCAGAAATGTATATGTGCGTTGGTGAGCTGGGCTTCGTCAACGAAAGCCCGTTGTTTTCATCTGCCCTACTCGCAAGCTGGGCAGAATGGCTACCTCAAGAGAGTCACGCGCGATCCGATCCTAGACGCGTCTGGAGGCACCCCATGAGTGGTCTTTGGTTTCGGCTGCAACATCTCCGAGTCTCACTCCGCCGAAGGCCTCTATTCTGACCTTATACCACAACGTTCACTCGCCGACACGGGTTTCTGTCGGATCGGTCGTGGGGCCATCTCCAGCAAGGTTGGCGGCAAAGCACTTGTCGACGACTCGTATTGCACTGCGCTGCAGACCGATGACACCCGGCATACAGAACTCGACAAGCGAACAGCTGTCACATTTACGTTGATAGCGGGCTGTCGGCGTTTGCCCCGAGGCGATCAGCTCGTGCAGATTGCCGGCCGAGATCCTGGTCAGTTCGCGCAAACTCGTATCAAACTCGACAACCGTCCTGCGCCTTTGCTGTCCGTAGAAAATCGCACCCGACGGTATGTTGATCTCCAGCATCTCTTCGAGGCAGAGTGCTTGGGCGCATAGTTGGACCCGATCGGAATCATCTTTCTTGGGTCGACCGCGTTTGTATTCGACAGGTGTAACGTTCAATCGTCCTACTGCCCGGGTCCCCTTCTTTGAAACCTGAATTCGCTCCATCTCAACCACATCTGCTTTCCCGATCAACCCCAAGCGCAACGACCGCAACGGCAATCCACGAGTAGTACGAACACCCTCGCGAGTTTCGGTCGGCCCATCATGAGCCCTCTTGTGCAGATACTGGCCCTGAATCGTGAGGTGGTTCTCTGCCCACACTTGCTCGACATGGATCAGGGCACACTGCCGCGCGCAAAACAAGAGATGCTGTAGAGCGGAGATGGGTAGAAGTTGGTCTTCGGCGAACATGCGAATTCTCCAAAATGGCTCCCACGTCGCCACTACGGCAGAGTGAGAGCGGGGCCTGCCCGTGCAAAACTCGTCGATCAAGAATGGCCGATTTAGAAGCGGATGTTCCCCGGATTCACGTCGGCAATGTGAATTCCACAGGATCTGAACTCTGCCAAAATGCGCTCGACCTCTGGCCAGTTGTCTTCAAACGCTTCCGCCTTCATGGTACGCCAATCGGCCCAGACCTCGGGTGAGTAATCCGGAAGTCGGTCGAGATAGGCGCCACCGAAGTCGAGGACGAATGGTGGACTGACCGTGGACATGGAGATGGCGAGGAGTTGATCATCATAGTCGATGAGTTGCGGGACTTCATGGCCGCACACATCGACGGTTTGCAATTCCCTCAGCCGCAAATAGACGTCACGTTCACGTAGATAGGCAGCTTGACGGTAGTGGAACTTGACGGCACAACAGCTTGAGCGGGATAGATCCGAAACCAGGAATACAGTACCCTGAGTACCGGCACCGAGACGGGAGACGAGCTGGGTGCGCCGCTTGGCGCAGAACTGCTCAACTCGTTGTTGTATTTCGTGAGGTAACGGCATGGTTTCCAAGAATACCAGTTTCTCAGCGGATGTCCGATTACGGCTCTACGCGGGAGGCGAACGGTTTGAACTAGGTCAACTCGGGCCCGACTTTGCATTCTTGCGAACCCCACGCTCGATCCAGGGCGAGACGGGCGAAATAGAGACCATCATCGACGGTGAGTCCTCTCGGTGGAAAGTTCGTTTCACAAGCCCGATTACTGCCGCCTCACGGCGTTTTACATTCGCAGCAGTGTGACAGGTGGTGCTGCAGGGCGGAAATCGGTAGGAGTTGGTTTTCCGGAAAGACAATGGCAAGTGTTCAGAGCATTCGGTGAATCGCCACGCCTTCCGGCAGACGCAACTCGTTCACTTCGACGCGGTAGTCTCCGAACGAACGGGCGGGTTTCCATTCGCCGTCTTGTGGCACGGTGCGTTTGATCTCGACGCGATCAAAGAGCTTGTTAGCCGGCGCATTGCCGAGCGGGCTTTCATGTTCAAAGACAATCAACGCCTGAGGAGCCATCTCGCCACGCGCGGCAGAACGATCGGCTTCGAACATTTGCGCCAGCGATGTCCATAGCAGACTGAGATCCGCGCCGTTTTCGTCGAATCCAGTCTTCTCGGCCAGATAAGGATTGACAAAACCGTGGACGCGGTAAAGACCGTAAGGAACGGTGAACTTCCGGCCCATCGTGCGATTGTCGCCCGATTGGTCCTTGGCCTCCTTCTCGGTCGTTACAGCACAACGAGTGACGGCATGTTCTTGCGACACGATCGGATCGATGCTGCGGGCGATCCCAAGTTGAATGGGACCTCGAACCTGTCCACAGTTTACGTCGGTCGACATCACCGCTCCAAAAGCACGGATATCGAAGAAGTTCCCACACATCCACGCAGTTACCTTCTTCGCATCTTCTTCCTTCTTGGGTAACTTGCGTTTTTCGGGTTTTAAGCCGAATTCCTTATAAGCTCGCTCATGTTGGCTATTGAGCACCGCCTTCTCTTTCACGTAGATTTCAAACGGCGGTTCCTCACCGTGGACGAGGCCTACGTAGTTGCGAATCTTGCGTTTAAGGCAGACGTCGGTGACCAGGCCTTGCCCCGTTTCGGGATCGATCCGAGGCAGGTTCCCGGCGTCGGGATCACCATTCGGGTTACCGTCTTTGACATCGAACAGGTAGACAAAATCGTATCGGGATATCATGGCGCACTTACTCCCGTCCTGAGGACTTCTCGGGTTTGTCGGATTTCCTGGTAAAGATATCCTGCCGTTGATGGTAATAGCCGATGGCAAAAAGGCCTTGGTCACGGAGGCTCAGATGAGAAGCAAAGCAGTCGAGACCACTGGCGATTTCCTGAATTCTCTTTTCATGATAAATCTTCTTGCTTGTTTCGAGTTTCCCGAGGTGGTGTTGATTGAGTCGAATCAAGCGAGGAAACACGCTGCCCGGAGTCGCCGATGCGGCGCCAAAATAGCGGTCCTTTATCGTGGCGTTGATGCCTGGTTGAGCATCCTCCTGCGTCTTTTCAAGCTCAGCAAATAGCCGGCCAAGCCGGTAGGCCGGTTCCGGACGATCGGGATCGAGCGCCATATCAATCTCCTTTTCGAAGGGGGCGATGCCAAAACGAGAATCGCGGTTCAGACTTGCTTTCAACACGGCCGCGCGCACGTAGCGGACTTCGCGGTCGGCGCGGATACGACGTACGATTGAGGAAAACAACATGCTTGGGTAAGGAGCGCCCGTGAGAACAGATCGCATGACTGACCCGCCAAGGAGCGGCGGAATGTCTTTTGAATCACGAACCGTCTCGCGCAACAGTTGCCAAATAGCGGGGAACTCCGGATCGCGATTCGAGCGTGCCATCTCCAGGTCAGAGAAGTGTTGACGTAAGTTCTCGATGAATGCGCCGAGCGTACTGGGCCACCAGAACCGGACAGAAATCCGAGCGGCATTGGGCGAGAGGCCGAGCACATAGAACGGTGTATCCGGTTCGCCAAGTTCCAGCGGATAACCACCCTTGGCGATTTGCCGGAGCGTCTTTCTTATGGCGTTCTTTTGCGCCTCGTCATCAGCCTCCTTGGTTGGCTCGAACACCCAGGGCAATAGGCTCTCGGCCTTCGTAGGGCGCTCGGTCCAGAACACGGTTGACGCGTCACCGATCTGAATACGTTGCTGACTCCCTTTGGCCAATAAGTGATTGAGTGCCGTGCAGTACTGAAAGGCAACTTCCTTACCGACGGAGGCGTTCGCGCCGCCATCGAGTCCGTACGACTCGTAGGCGGATTCGTTGAACGAGACTAAAAGCGCTCCAGCCGATTGCGCTCCCCAAACACCTTTGATTTTCGGTTCGTGCAATCTGGCCACGGGGCCCTGGTCACCGGTCACCAGACACTGCCCGACAACGTGCGCATCACTCGACTCCAGTTCCGCGAGTTGCCTGCGCCACCAGGCCTGCACGGCAGAACACTCGTGGACATAATGGTCAGCAGCTCGAATCTTAAAGAGGCCGAAGCCGGTGGAAACGGCAACGAGTGATTCGTGCTGCACCGAGTCGTCAGGGTTCCACGTCTCAATGAACCGGCAGACAGCGGAAAACTCCGCATCGCCGATGGCCGATTCAGTATCAAGGTGCCGTTTACGAAACGCTTCGAACGACTCGCGTGTTCGCCCAGGTTTCTTGTCGTCCGCCTTGTAGCCCAGCAAATAAGCCGGATTGTCCTACAAAAAACCAGGATGGATGCCGGATCCCGATGGCTTGGCATTGCCCAGTACGACCAGAGCCCTGGGGCGCAGGTTCTTACCATCTTGGAAGCGAATGTCGGCGATTTCGTGCAGTGTGCCATCCTGCTCCAACACGATACAAAACGCAATCTGCTGCCGACTGAACCCGAACGGAGCGATATCAACATCTGGGTCGTTTTCGAGTCGTTGGTAATAGGCGTTGAGCGATTGCAGAATCATTCGATCACCTCCGACGAATCAAGTGCCGGCACGTGGATAACGCCATCGACCATCGCCGCTCGAAAGAACCGCGGTGCCGCCTTCAGACGCTGGCCATTGTGCCCGCTAATCGTATCACAGTCGCCGCCATCGACGGGCGAGTACTCGATGTCATGGAGCATGTAGCCGAGATCGCGTTCGCCCATCAGTTCCGATTGCGGAATCGCGCCGTCGATCCACTCAAAGTCGCACGGAAACTCTCGCGTGCCAAAGTATGGATGATGGAAATACTGCCCTTTCTCGGCACGACGCTTGAACATGTTGTAGTGCTTCTCGACCGTTTCACTTTCGTCAAGAAGCTCGAAACGGGCCTCGATTGCGTAGGCCACGTCTCGCAGAATCGTGGCGGCCCGCTGTTGACGAT
>JAJRVM010000182.1 GCA_024277285.1 Planctomycetota bacterium | reverse complement strand
GTGTGCCACTCTGGGATGGGGCGAACGAAAGCACGTACCCGCTCCGTGCACGGGCATTCTACGGACCGTGTAGCAATTTGAGGGCACCTGACTTGGCAGAAAACGTGGCAAAGAGGGGGCCCCCCATGTGCGGCCAGGTGAAGATGGCAGGCGCCTGTCACCCCACCCCCTCGGCAGGGTTGCAAACGGCGGTCGAATCTGATGTTTCTGGGTCGCGCAGAAGGCGGACACTTGGTTGGAAGGGAATCGAGCACCGGTCTGTCCGGCACGCGCGAGGTGGACACTTTGGTGGGTCGCGGCGTGAGCGCAGTAAGAGGCCACCGAAACCAGACTGTCTGTCTTCGCTGATACCGCTAGGCAACGCGGTCCGCCAGAGGTGGGCTTCGGTTGGTTGCGCCGAGACCGGGCTGTCTGGGTTCATCGCTCCGGCAATGGCCGAGAGTGGTGTACGGTGCGAGCCAGTCTTGCCGGCAAAGCCCCGACAAAACCGAGTCCACCCACTTGACGCTCAACTCGATAGTGTGTCTACATATATTCAGTCTACTGCATAAGTCGTGTGGGAGTGTCCCCGCAGCACATCGCGCAAGGAGATTACCTGTGGCCAAACGAAAGCGGGCGCAAGAACCGTTGGCGGCTGAAACGCCCGGTGACACGTCACATTCGCTCGGAATGGAGCTGCGCAACGCCTATTTCGCGTTGCGCCGATGCAGCAACGCACATTGTGCCACGTTCGGAGCGAATGGGGATCAATTCGTGTTGTTGAAGCTGCTTGCGGAAGAAGATGGGCTTAGGCAGCAGGACCTTGTGCAACGTGGTGGCTATGACGCGACCACGACCGGTACGATGTTGCGACGGATGGGGCAGCGTGGATGGGTGACCCGCCAATCCGATCCGCACGACGCGCGCGCCAAGCGCGTTCGTTTGACAGCCGCAGGAAGAGGCTTGCAGCGCGACCTGTGGTTGCAATCCGAGCGATTGCGAATTGCACTGCTGGACTCCGTGCCACTGCGTCAACGCAAGATGTTTGTCGAAACACTGCAACTGATTGCCAACGCAATGGATGAAACGCGCGCAGCGTCAAGAGCTGCGCGTCAAGAGTTGCGCGCCAAGAGCTGCGCGGCAAGGGGCATCGGTTGACGGTGCCAATTGGTGTGGGCAAGGCCATGTCTGGTGGTGGTCTTTGGCAGGTGAGCCAATCGCGGTTGCTCTGTCGTCTTGAAAAGACACGAAGAACCCCGACAGGACACGCTTGATCGAGCTATCTCTTTTGTTTGCGGGTTCGTTCACAAGAACACGATGGTCACTATCCCAAAAAGTCCGAAACACGAATTCCTGAAATGAAGGGAACAGAGTCGAGTGAATACACGACATCAACGCCGGCATCGATCGTGGGCTGAGCCATGGAAAGTCAAGGTCGTTGAACCGTTGAAGACGACAACACGCGATGAACGGGAACGTGCGATTCGTGAGGCGGGATACAACACATTTCTATTACGCTCGCGCGATGTCTATATCGACTTACTTACTGACAGTGGCACTGGCGCGATGAGTGACCGGCAATGGGCCGGCATGATGTTAGGTGATGAAGCCTACGCGGGCAGCGAGAACTACTATCATTTGCACGCAGCAGTGCAACAGTACTACGGGTACGATTTCATGGTGCCGACACACCAGGGACGGGGTGCCGAGCACCTATTGTCGCAGGTGTTGATCAAGCCTGGAGATACCGTCCCCGGCAACATGTACTTTACGACCACAAGATTGCACCAGGAACTCGCTGGGGGAACGTTTGTTGACGTGATTTGCGCCGCCGCGCACCAACCAACGTCCGACGAGCCATTCAAGGGGAATTTTGATCTGGACGCACTTGCCAAGGTGATTGACCGTGTGGGTCCTGAGCGGATTCCATACGTTTGTGTCGGCGCAACCGTCAACATGGCGGGGGGGCAGCCGATTTCAATGGCCAACATGCGTGCTGTCCACGCCTTGGCGCAAACGCACGGCATTCGAGTGTTTCTGGATGCAACCCGATGTGTCGAAAATGCCTATTTCATCCAGCAGCGTGAAAAGGGGTTTCAGCAACACTCGATCGCCGCCATCCTCAAGGAGTTTTGTTCCTACAGCGACGGCTGCACGATGAGTGGCAAGAAGGATGCGCTGGTGAACATTGGCGGTTGGTTGGCCATGAACGATCCGGCGTTGTGTGAGCGCGCCAGCAATTTAGTTGTCGTGTACGAGGGGTTACACACATACGGTGGCATGGCGGGTCGAGACATGGAAGCGATGGCGCGTGGAATCGCGGAATCGGTGCAAGACGATCACATCCGTGCTCGCGTGGGACAGGTCGAATATCTGGGGCAACGTCTGATCGACTGGGACATACCGATTGTCCGTCCGGTTGGTGGCCACGCCATTTATCTGGATGCCAAGCAATTCTATCCGCATATCGCTCAAGAAACATTTCCAGCGCAACTGCTGGCTGCTGAGCTGTACCTTGATTCCGGAGTGCGCGCGATGGAACGGGGTGTCGTGTCGGCTGGCCGCGATCCCAAGACGGGCGATCATCGCTACCCCGCACTGGAACTAGTGCGTTTGACTATCCCTCGCCGCGTCTATACGCAGGCGCACATGGATGTGGTCGCTGAGACGGTGGGCGAAGTCTGGGATCAACGTGAGTCGACGCGAGGATTGAAAATGGTTTTTGAACCCGAGTACCTGCGGTTCTTTCAAGCCCGATTCGAACGGTTGTAAAGAAACTGCCAGCGGGTTCAAGCCTCGCAGAAAACTCTTCCAGACCCAGGCTTGATTGCCGCCAACTCCCCACAAGTGATCCGTATCGGTCAGAATCACCTTCTTGCCGTCATTGGCCGGCGGGTTGTCGCGATAGCCACCACTTGGATTCGGCGAGATCCAATCGGCGCGACTCTCGATGAGCGTCTGGTTCTTGCCGCCTTTGTGTTGAAATGTCATGCCAACTGGGTGTTGTTTTACCTTACGTTTTTCGTACTCATGGATGTAATCAATGAAATGGTATTGCCAAGCCGTCGAAGCCGGGTGGTTTTCATTGGAGAGATGGCAGGGTGGACGGACCAAATTGTACATCAATTTCCCGCCACCTGCCGCCGACCTTGTTGAACTTCATAACGACGCTCGATAAACTTAACGACATCACCGTGCTTGACGCACGTTCCCGTCGCATTGGTTTCCTTCCTGTTGAACTCTCGCCTTTGGAGCCTCACTCATGTGCAGACCGCGACCGCAGTTCGTTTTTTTGGCCCTGCTGATGATGTTCACGACCACCACGCTGGCGGCCGACAACGTGTTGACACCGGAAGAGAAAGCGGACGGCTGGCAATTGCTCTTCAATGGCAAAGACCATTCCGGTTGGAAATGCAACAATGGCAAGGAAATTGCGACTCCGGTCGAAAACGGTTGCTTGGTGCCCTACAAGTCAGGCGGCTATGTGATCTTCTACCAAAAACCTTTTGGCGACTTTGTGCTAAAGTGCGATGTCAAATGGGATTCCCGCTGTAATTCGGGCGTGTTCTTTCGAGTTGAGGATCCTCGTAACCCTGTGCACACTGGGTTCGAGATCCAAGTGGCTAGTGGCAAGGGAGTTGGCAAGCATGCGTTTGGCGCCATTTACGACCTGGTTCCGACCAAGGTGAATGCTGGCAAAGCGATGGGGCAGTGGAACGCGTTAGAAATTCGCTGCAAGGGGCCCGAGATTTCCGTCACGTTGAATGGCAAGAAGGTAGCGAGCATGGACTGCGACGACTTCAATAAGCTAGGCATTTGTCCCGACGGACAGAAGCATAAATATCAACTGGATGGCAAGCCGCGCGCCGTGAAAGATTTTGCTCGCTCCGGTTTAATTGGTTTTCAGGACCACGGTCAACCGGTGTGGTACAAGAACGTCAAGCTGTTAGAGCTGAAGTAGACGTCCAATGCAGCGGACGATGGCGCGCGAATGCGAACGACTGATGTGTGCGCGTCGGAAGAACGCATCCCGTTCTTCCAACGCTACGATGATGCTGGCCAAATTGCGCGGGCCGTCGGCTGCAGACGCATGGCCTGCTAGTGTTATTGCCTGCTAGTGTTATTGCCTGCCGTTGCTGATCCCCACGCGGGGCAACTCGGCCAAACAACGGGGCGGGCCAACCAAAGGCATGGACCACGCAAAGGGAGTTTTCATTTGTCGGCTGCAACTGCAACCGTCGGAAATGCTCGATTGATTAGAGCATTTCGCATCCGCCCGAGCCTCACATCGGCGCCGCACTGCGCGGGTTGCATTCGGTGGGGCAGCCGGGTGGATTCACTCCTGTACCGCTGTGAGCCGAGGGGACACTGATCAGCTTACTTAATTGTGTGCCACCGCATTTCGGGCATTCCGGCTGTTCGCTGCCACGCACCAGCGCCTCAAACTCCTGTTTGCATTTTGCACAGACATATTCGTAAATGGGCATTAGGTTGCTTCTCCGTGATACTGCCGCTGCCGTCGGGCGATGCCGTCTGACACACTGTCGTCTGACACACTGTCGTCTGACATACTTTCGCCTGACACATTGGCCCTGTCCGAGGGACGCCGCGACACGATGTCGCGTTCGTCGCTTTTCCGAATCGTACTTCGCTCGTTAGAGCAGAATTCTACCTTCTGGAGTACGATCTGGTGAAGTGGGCTGGAAGCGGCGGAGCGCAATGATCCGGAGAGGGGACGGGAGCTGGAGGGAGAACGGCTGAATTCAGAAGCATAGGAAGATCGAGATGAAAGTACCGGTATTGAGTCGAGATGCAATCCGCGAGGTAGATCGCTGCGCGATTCAGCAGTACCAGATTCCCGGGATAGTATTGATGGAGAATGCCGGGCGTGGTTGTGTTGATGTGCTTTGCCGCGTTGGCATTGAAGGCCCGGTGGTGATTTGTTGCGGACGCGGCAACAATGCCGGCGATGGACTGGTCATGGCGCGGCATCTCGATTTGCGTGGTCATGACGTACAGTTGCTGTTCTGGAGCGATCCGGGTGATCTGACGGGTGATGCGGGGATGAACTACCAGATCGCCTGCCACGGAGCTCTGCCGATGCATGTGTTTGAGCATGGAGAGGGCGATCGCGTTGAAGATCACGATGGTCCCGCTGTGGTCGACCTCGAAGGTGAAGATGTTGAGGATGAAGAGCTTCACGCCGCAGCTCTGGGAACGCTCATGGCATACTTGCAGCAGGCGGATTGGATTGTTGATGCTTTGCTTGGAACGGGTGCCCGTGGTGTGCCGCGCACACCCTTGGACAGAGTGATCGATCAACTGAATACATCGCCGGCCAAGAAGATGGCCATTGACGTGCCGAGTGGGCTCGATTGTGAATCAGGCACTGCCACGCAACACTGCTTTCGCGCTGACCATACCTGCACGTTTGTGGCCGCGAAGCCAGGGTTGGT